>DATGWK010000036.1:0-1686 GCA_035299525.1 Candidatus Nanoarchaeia archaeon | reverse complement strand
ATATATATGTTTATGTGATGTATATAGTTGTGTTAGATTTTACTATCTACTTTTTACATCTTCTATTTCCCGAGGTTTCCCTTTAACTTCGATGAGCTAGATCCGTTCTGTCGGCAATCAACCTGATAGGGTGGAGAGGATCTCTTACAGTCGTGAAGAGAATCCTTTCGGCGATATGGAAAAGGGCTAGGCTTCTTGCAAAGCACAGAAAATAATAAGGTCTTTTATTCGATTCAACTTCTTCGCAGTTTCAACATGCAACTCTCATTTCTCTGAATCCTTTCAACTCTTCTTGATCTGAATCGCAAGGCACTCCGCTTTCTACGATAGTCCGCAAGCAACTGTCTTCAGATCGGTCGCGCAACGTCTCGGCTTCAAACAGGGATGAATTCGGATCATTCTTATTACATCTTATTAAATCAATAAATCTAATGGCTCGTACACGCGTCCGGGTTGCTTGTAAAGAATGCAATATCGGCGCATGGCAACATCAATTGCGTCGTACACGCGTCTTTGCAAGCTGCGAATCTGCGCGTGCGAAGGTCAAGACAATTGGTTATCCGGGATACAGGGCTTTCACATAAAAGCATCTGAGTTAGTGTCGACGAGTTGTTCGTCCTCGAACCATGACGGCAATTCAAAAGGCCAAAATCATGACAGAATCCACCCGGGATAAAAGAAGACGAGTCGTACCCTATTGTTGGGCATCAACAATCAATCCATACGCGATCGATAAACTACGCATTATCCAAAATAGTTCGTTGTCGACGTTGGTAGGGATTCTCTCATTCCGCTGTTGGACTTCAAATCAATACGATGGCGTACACTAAGTTCGAAGTGGTCGTCTTGTTTTTACTGGTGGCGAGTGCCTTCTGTCAGGAAGACGATTGCTTAGAGGCGACGTTCACCCGTTGTTCCGACCTATGTCACCCAAATCTTCGTGCTCCAGTTGTCGTGGGTGTGACGTTATACAGCGATGGCGCGGACTTCCGGTGTTTGGCGGGATCGAGTATCCAAGTAAGGATCCTCAGGACCTTTGTTGATTTCAAGCAATTATTCGTCCAGATCATCCACAACCAGCCAAAAATCTCCGCACATTTCTTCGGATTCAACTGCAGAAAGTTTGGCATCTAAAATGATTTCAATGGCTTTAAAAAGGTGCTGTTCATCACTCCAGACGATAAATTCATATATATATTCTCGATGATCAATGCCGGCTTCAGCAAATAAAAATAATGAATTTGCAAAACATTTCCAACTTTGACCATTTAACGGATCTCCAAAGATGAACAGCAACAGAATAGGTTGGTATTGGCGAGGGGCATTTACTTCCAGCAGACTAGGGCTCCAAACCCTGAAATGAGGCTTGTACCTTGGATTTTGCAAATCGAAAAAGTTTACGATGTCCTTCACATTTCGGCACCTTGAAAAATCTGTTTCGTAATCCACGTATGCGTTCACTTTTTCGTGGAATGTAACACCACACCTCGTACACAACGAACATTCGTTTGAACACGCTCGCATTTCTTTTTTGCTCCCGGACCTGTGGTGAAAATCACAAGTCGATAAGTTGTTCTCATAGTAAAAGTGAGAGAAAAGTTTCTTAAAAGCCAACTGACATTTCAATATTTTCAGATGGAGGGTTTTATTGAGAACAACTCTCTCTTTTATTGCCAAAATGGCGTC
>DATGWK010000035.1:0-6439 GCA_035299525.1 Candidatus Nanoarchaeia archaeon | reverse complement strand
AAAACATCGACTGGACAATCTCCGGTTCGAAAAATCGGAGCTAGCACCAACAACGCACAATGCGTACACTTCCCGCCTCGACAACAATGTCGAGGCGGCTTTCTTTATACGAACAATACTAAATACCCCGAACTTGATCGTTTGTCATGTTACTGTCTTCGACGCTATCGATTACCATAACTCCGCTATTTGAAGAAATGTTAACTGAATCTTTGAAAGCTTCTACAGATGAGTCTGCTGATACATTTGTAACAACTCCTGAAGTATTCACATATAAATAGCCCGTAGTGGGAGCTTGGTTTGTATTTGTAATAATCACACCCTCCGCACCAATGAACATTACCCCACTGTTAGATGCAATATTTGTTGAATTTGCAAATGCATCAGAGGACGAATCTGCTCCAACGTATGCTGTACTTCCTGATGTATTTACGCACGCGTACGTTGCTGCTCGTGAAATATGAGGCAGGGCCGCAAACAGCAAGGTTGCAAACAATGTGATACCCGCAACAATACCCATAAGCACATGCAATCTAATCATCACGTCAGTAGAAACTGTTTTATTATTCATATTGATTTATATAATTCTTAGGAGCAAAACAATTAATAAAATCCGATGTATTACACCAAGAAGAAGGATGAAATATATGCGAGATCATTCAATCTCCTACCCAACCTGATGACGTTTGGTGTGTGATTTGTATACAGAGAATTTTGACAAATCACAACAATAATTGTTTTACGACACACAAACTGAAAAGGTCCTAATTACTACATGCGGCCGACATTGCATTTCGTCAAAATAATCACACTAATTTTAGTATGACTGAAGAGGTTTTTAGTGTACGATACCTATAAAACATTGTATTTAACTGAAACTCACCATGAACCTCGAACAATTCCGATCATATTTTGACAGTGCCTTTTTCCCATTCCTACAACAAAAAATTGCGATCTTCCTCAAAGAAAGTTCATCATCAGAAATTAAAGAGCTAATGGAACATGTAGAAAAAATCGCACACGGCGGAAAGCGATTTCGACCCTACCTCACCTATCTTGCTCTCAATAAACATGACCCCGATACACATCTGGAACTTTTTTTCTCAATTGAGTTACTCCAAATTTTTGCACTCGTTCATGACGACATTATGGATCACGGAAAAACAAGACATGGGGTCGAATGTATACACGTCAGCCTGGAAAAAAAATATGGGGACAAACGTATTGCTGAGGGTGTTGCGATTTTGGCGGGAGATCTACTTCATCAGTGGAGCCAAGAAACCATTCTTTCTTATACAGAAAAACACAGTGATCATCGAGAAATCGTTCTTGGGATCTTTGGGGAGCTTGTACGCGAGGTAATTCATGGACAAATGCTCGACATGATTTCACCGACACAAGAGACGGCGCAAGAAGATTTGATCATACAGAAAATGTATCTCAAAACAGCAAAGTACTCATTCATCCAACCAATGCGAATAGGTTTTGCAGCACGTGGCGCAATGCCTCAAGAGCACGAATTTGCTGAAACATATGGTCGCGCATTAGGAATTGCCTTTCAGTTGCAAGATGATCTGATCGATGTAATTGGTGGGCATAATAAGTCACTCTTTCTCGATATCGAAACAAAACAACACACGCTTTTGTATTGGTATATGCAACACAAGGCAACCGCCGAGCTTTTTAAACAATTTGAGCCACTGCTCGGAAAAACATTGAACGAGGATGAAAAGAAAAACGTTACTCGCCTATTGAGAGAGAGCGGCGCGTTTGAGTATGTGGAAAGAAGGATTGAAGAGTACCTTACGCAGGCACTTATAGTTACCAACGATCCGATCTGGAAGGACGTCGCTCATACAGTCCTCAGACATACAATTAAATCTTAGTACATGGATTTCAATAAATCGATTATCAAAAAATACGGTGTTGGCTATTACAAATCAACACTCCTGTTGCCCAAAAAAACACGACATGCGGTATGGGCGCTATATGCGTTCGTTCGACTACCGGATGAAATCGTAGACAATCCATCGAATGATACCGAGCAACGCTTCGCAGCGTGGCAACAAGACTGGAAACAAATCTCTAGTGGCACCACCTTTCAACATACAAATCAAACTATCGTTGATTTTCTTGAAGTTATGAAACGGTACAAAATTCCCGAACAATATCCAAACGATTTTTTGACTGCAATGCGCCAAGATCTAACAAAGGAACGCTATGCAACATATAAAGAACTGGAACAATACATGCATGGCTCAGCTACTGTTGTCGGATACATGATGTGCCATATTATCGGACACAAAAATGGAGCACTTCCCTATGCCCGAGCACTTGCCGAGGCATTTCAAATGACCAACTTCCTGCGTGATATACAAAGCGACTTTCGCGAACGCAAAAGAATATATATCCCCGAAGAAGACATGAAGCGGTTTGGCGTTACTGAAGCACACATCTCGCAAGGCATTAAGGATGATGCATGGAAATCATTACTCGCATTTGAAATCAATCGGACTCGTGACCTTTATTCAAAAGGAATCTCTGGAATTGGGTATCTTGATGCCCATGGTAGAAAAGCTGTGTATGCGTCCGCCCTCATCTACAAAGAAATTTTAGATAAAATCGAACAGGCAGACTATGATATTTTTTCAAAACGAATAGTGGTAAGTCCACTCAAAAAAACCATGCTACTATGCAAGGCACTATGGTACAAAAATCAGTAATCATTATCGGTGGAGGTATTGGAGGACTCGCGCTTGCGGGCATGCTTGGTAAAAAGGGATACAAAGTAACCCTTCTTGAGAAGAACGAATCTGTTGGCGGTCGTGCACGAATTTTCCGACAAGACGGTTTTATGTTCGACATGGGCCCAAGCTGGTACATGATGCCGGATGTGTTCGAACACTTCTTTTCTATCCTTGGTGAAGACATCAACTCATACTACAAACTCGCGAAGCTCGATCCGTCGTACCAAATAACTCTTAAGAGCGATGGTAAGCAGTACACGTTCTATTCCGATCTAGAAAAAAACAAACAACTTTTTAATTCAATCGAACCAGGCTCTGGCGAGATTCTTGAAAAATTCCTTACCCTTACAAAAAGGCAATACGAAATCGCCAAAGGTGAATTCATGTACAAAAACTACGATACTGTTTTTGATTTCCTCAATTGGCGAATGATGAAGGAGGGTTCTAAACTTCCACTTTTCAAGAAACAGAAGACGATCATAGACAAGCTTTTCAAAAGCGAGATATTGCGCAGGGTCTTGCAATACCAAACAGTACTTTTGGGTACCGCTCCAGGAGATACCCCTGGCATTTATACACTGATGAATTACGTTGATCTCGTACTCGGTGAATGGTACCCAGACGGCGGAATCCGAGCCATCCCTGGTTCACTTGAGACAATTGCACGTAAACACGGTGCAAACATTAGAACCGGAGTACCAGTAAAAAATATTATTATTGAAAATGATGTAGCACGGGGTGTAGTACTAGAAAACGGAGAAACCTTGCATGCTGACATTGTCGTGTCTAATGCTGACGTTGCATACACTGATCTTCATCTACTCCCTACGCCGTATCAAGTTAAGACCAAGAAGTATTGGGACGCTCGAGTGCTTGCTCCAAGTGCATTTATTCTCTATTTGGGTGTGCGAGGCAAGATCAAAACGATGGAGCATCACAATTTACTTTTCACCAAGAATTGGGATAAAGGATTCGATGAAATTTTCAAGAATCCGTCTTGGCCACAAGATCCGTCTATGTATATCTGTATGCCTTCAAAAACTGATCCAACTGTTGCACCAGCAGATCATGAGAATATTTTCGTGCTTGTACCGATTGCCTCAGGTCTCGAGTACACCGATGACTTTGCTCAACAATATGCTGACAAAATCATCAACGAAATTGCTACGTACTACCATATTCCGGATCTAGCAGAACGAATAGTGGTACGGCGACATTACTCAGTAAAAGACTTTATCGTTGACTACAATGCATTCAAGGGTACCGCGCTCGGATTGGCACACACACTCTCACAAACTGCGATTTTTCGACCTAACAATGTTCATCCAAAAGTTAAGAACATGTTCTATGTTGGAGCTGGAACAAATCCCGGCATTGGTATGCCAATCTGCCTTATTAGTGCCGAACTTGCATATAAGCGAATCGAGGGCATCACCGACGCCTCACCTCTCCAAAAAATATAGATTCACTAGAACATATTTCTAATAATGAGCTCTGCGGAAACTATTCCCCCAACTAAAGTATTTATTATTGGAAAGTATGTATAGACCTTGAATAGATCTTCATCTGTTCGTGTCTGAAGCGATCGAAACATTACTAATGAATAGACAATCACTCCGCAAACACTCGATACTGGTATGTACCGATACGCGAGAAGTGCGGCAGTAACATACAGAAACCAACAAAGGTAGATCGTGCTCTTTCTACCGATACATATTGCAATGGTTTTGAGGTTTGCCCGAGTGTCCGCGTCGATGTCAGGCACGGCACTATATGCATGCATTGCAATGCACCACAGCATTCCAGCAATAACCCCAATCAGTGGGAAACCACTACCTCCAGCCACATAGTAACCAAACACACCTGTTGCAACATAGTGGCCTGCAGAAAAAACTGAGTCCAATACTGGCTTTGATTTTGCCCGAATCGGTAATGCAGAGTAAAACGTTGCAAAAAATATAAAAGCCGTAAAAGCTAGGATTGAGGGCGTGTGGACTGGCACAAACGGTAAAAAAACAGCATTACTCATCAGGATCCACATCCATACATACTTTCTTTTCTCGGGTGTGACGAGCGACTCATATGCCCCATCCCCTTTTTTGGGGTTAAGCTTGTCCGTCTCATAATCAAATATGTCATTTATGCCATAGATAAGTAGGTTTGCGGGTATCAAAAAATAGAGAACGAAAACCCAGTACCGCCAGTCTGCAAGAAACGAGAAGCCAGCTGCCGCGGACAATGTGCCAATGATTGCGAATGTTGCCGCTTCATATATCCAAAAACGTGGACGGGAGATACGCAGTATTTCTGACACACTTGGTGCAATCATTATTTGATTACTTTGCATTTTTCCAATTTTTGTTACGTCTTGAATAACCTTATTACGAGTTTATCACCTCAAATGTAGCACTTATTGCTATCCGACCAAAGGATTTTACCAATCAAAAAACGAGTCAACGCTCGTTTTTTGATTTCCCATGGAATTATGTCCTAGTCCTCGTCATCATCTGAATCATCATCGCCATCATCATCATTGTCACGGTCACCACCATGATCATCATCGGCATCTTCGCCATCATCAGAATCATCGTCTGAACTAATTGCCGCCCTTACTTCGTCTTTACTGATGTTGAGAAGATTTGCGACTTTCTCAATGATTTCTGTTTCATTCTGGGTGTTTAAGAACATGACACGCTTGAATCGCTTACCATCATGTCTCCAATCAATTTTTACTTTTGAGCGGTCATTTGATTTGTTTTCGATCTCTACTTCAAGGGTTGAATCATCGTCATCAGAATCATCGCTGTCATCTTCTTTTGTTTCAATTCGATACTCGAATTTTCCCTCTTTGTTCTCGAGTTTTACTCGAACTCGATCCTTAAGTCCGGGCGCAATGAGTAAGCCTGGAGGAATCTCTTTTGTTGCTCCCTGAGATGTCAAAATTTTATTGATCAACTCCTTGGTTTTCTCATCGATCTCACCAGTAGCAGGAAGGCCAAATTTTTCCTGAAGTCTTTTAATTGCCTCCTTGGTTTTTTCCCCAAAGAAACCTGTTGCTAAGCCTTCTGGATAAATAGCTCTATCTGTCGCAAGAATTTTTTGAAGAGTTAGCACATCATCACCCTTAGCACCAACCCTGAGCTGACGTGCCAATTCGAGCTTCTTGGTTAGTTCTTCGTTTTTCTGATTGAGCAGTCTGATTTGTGCCTGAAGTTCTGCGATCTTTTCTAATAATCTTGCATTTGATACTGACGTTGATTCTCTATTCGATGCATCTTGAGCGGACACACGTACCCCAAAACCCACGAGGGACACCGCAAGCAATACCAATATTAATAATTTTTTGTTCATTTTTTTGTATTTTCTTATAACGCCACCTTTATATTTTATCATGTACTTCTACACGATCATCGAGCATTTTTAACATTTGACTTTGATTAATTAGTATGTCATCATACTCACAGAATTTTTGGTTGCACGGAAGCATAACAAAGGAGTGACCATGGGAATGGGCGGCAGTACTGGCACGATCTCTGTTGACATCAACAAGGAGATTTTCACGACAGGAGAAGCGGCAGAGATCTGTAAGATCTCCCAGCAGACGATTATCCGGCGTTTTGACGCCAAGGATCTTGGTGGGTTCATAGTACCCGGAAGCAAGTTCCGGCGCATCCCCAGAGAAGAACTCATCG
>DATGWK010000034.1:0-1895 GCA_035299525.1 Candidatus Nanoarchaeia archaeon | reverse complement strand
ACGTTGAGTCTCTTTCTTCGTACGCCCGACAGTTTCTTCGACAAATGCAAAAGCCTGACGTTGATGAAATCATCGGCTTATCTCCAGCGATTTCTATTGACCAAAAATCTCGGTCAAACAATCCTCGATCAACAGTTGCAACAATTACTGAGATTTACGACTATCTTCGAATTCTCTATGCTCGAATCGGCCGACCGCATTGTTTGATTTGTGGCAACGAAATTGAAAAACTTTCTAATGACGAAATTAAGAATTTTATTATTGAAAAAATTCACAACAGACTCAAAACGGCTCCAAAGGAAAGTGAACGAAATACAGCGTTTCCACTTTATGTAGAGTTGTTTGCACCGCTCGTCCGTGGTCGGAAAGGGGAATACTACCAGCTTCTATATGATCTTTTGGGCAAGGGTTTTAGTGAGGTTCTCGTTGATGGCGAGCGCAAGAAACTTCGTGAGCAGATTATTCTCACTCGAAACAAAACCCACAACATAGATGTCTTGGTGGATCAGATCAACATCTATGATTTCAAAAATCTCAAAACCCAAGCAAATGCACTTGAGCGTCTAAGCGAATCTCTTGAACGTGCACTGACTGAGTCAGATGGTTTGGTGCGCATTGGTTTCAACGACATGGCTCCAAATAAGCCGCAGGATAAGAAAGACGAGTCAAAGTCAGAAGAGACTTTTGTTATGTCATCAAAGTATTCATGCCCGCGAGACGGATATTCCTATCCAGAAATCGAGCCTCGCTTGTTCTCGTTTAATTCTCCATACGGTGCATGTCCAGAATGCCATGGTCTTGGTACTGCCCATTTCTTCGGTAAAGAGCCGTGTGCCAAGTGTCATGGTGCTCGACTTCGGGAAGAAGCCCTTCATGTTCTCGTAAACGGTAAAAACATCGTTCAGTTTGTCGATATGTCGATTAGTGATTGTTTTGATTTCATCAAAAAGATGAAACTTACTCCACGTGAAAAGAATATTTCCAAGGTTGTTCTTCGAGAAATTGAATCACGACTTGAATTCATGGTGAACGTCGGTATCGAATATCTTTCTCTCAATCGTCGTGCGCATACACTTTCGGGCGGAGAAGCACAGCGTATTCGCCTTGCTTCGCAGCTTGGCTCTGGTCTTGTTGGGGCGTTGTATGTGCTCGATGAACCGACTATTGGGTTGCACTCCCGTGACAATGACAGGCTTATCAAGACACTTCTTAATCTTCGAGATGTTGGAAATACGATTCTTGTCGTAGAGCATGATGAAGACACTATTTTTGCATCCGATTATCTCGTAGATATTGGCCACGGCGCAGGTATTCATGGGGGGAATGTTGTTGTTGCCGATGATTTGGAAAAGCTCCTAACAGCGAAGAAAAATGATTCTGGCTCACTAACGCTTGATTATCTTCGTGGTGATCGGAAAGTTGAACTTCCAGAAAAACGTCGTGATAACAACGCTGGGCATTTATCGATAAAAAATGGAAACATTTTCAATATCAAAAATATGAATGTCGATGTGCCACTCGGTAAGTTTGTTTCTATTACTGGTGTGTCTGGTTCGGGTAAATCTACATTCCTTTATGAAATTATCCATAAAAATCTCCAAGCTCGGCTCGAACGAAAGCATCGAAGTGCTCAAACATTTAACTGCGAAAGTTTTACTGGTACCGAATATGTTGGTCGAACAATTTTGATTGACCAATCTCCAATTGGAAGAACTCCACGATCAAATCCTGCGACGTATACCGGAGCATGGACATTTATCCGTGAGCTTTTTGCAGAAACTTCAGAGGCTCGAGTTCGTGGATGGAAAGCGAATCGATTTTCATTCAATGTTAAGGGGGGTCGTTGCGAAACGTGTCAGGGTAATGGTGAAATTGAGGTCGAAATGCATTTCTTG
>DATGWK010000033.1:0-1711 GCA_035299525.1 Candidatus Nanoarchaeia archaeon | reverse complement strand
AGTACACCAGTAAAAGAGGCAATACTTACACCTACGCCAGCTTCTTCTGGAACGATCCTACCATCCATTAAAACAACTATGGCAACATCGACAACACCAGCAATTACAGCAATTTCAACTATCATGTCTGTTCCGACTGAGACTGAAGGTTCTGAATCGAATCCTTTTGTAAATTGTGAAAATGGCTTGCATCCTGTTCCACTTGAACAAGCTTTTCAATTCCCGGGCGATTTGCTTTTTATGCGCTATGATCGGTCAGAAATTCTTTCTTTGAATGGAGAAACGCATAAGTTTACTTCAGTGTTTCGTATGCCAGGAAATGACATTTATGATGTATCACCTTTGTCTCAGGATGGAAAAACCCTGGTGATTTCCTATCGAAAACCTTCTGACAGGAAGGTTTTATTACTCATAAGAGTTGTTCCTGAATAGGATTAGACGAGCAAGAAGTTCCACAGTCCAGCACAAATAGCAATCACATCATCGTCCATTTGCGGTCGGTGGTTACGAAAATCATGAACCAGGATATTGAAGCGTTTCATGCCTGCAAGCGCATTTTCAACCAGTGTGCGCACACGACTTAATTGCTGGTTCTCCGCTTTTTGTTCCAGAGTCAGGCTTGTCACGGGGTTCTTTTTGCTTTTGCGTGGCTTTTTGTGTGGTATCTCAATGTGTGCGCCGATGTACTCATTGCAAATACCCTGGTATCCCAAGTCTAAGAGCGCTCGCATCGTTTCAAACCAAGGCAGTTCTGGTGAAAATTCGGTTTTGAGCATACTGTAATCGTGGCAATGACCCGAAAATGTCTGACCGACGTACAAAATCCATTTACTCACCGTGGCTATCACGGTGTTCTTGACGGTATGCTTCTTTTTTTCCGCTGTAGAGGTCTTCCTGTTTTTCGTTATCCACTGGACGACGATGGGGACGCTCGGTGGCATCGATCAACAAGGTTTCAATATCTTGACAGGCTGCGCGGAATTCTTCAACCGTCTCAAACTTTCGATGAGGAAAAACTCCCAGGCTTACCAGCGCTTGACCCAAAATCGGATACAAAAAATGCAGGTTTTCGCAGGCTTTCGAGCGCGCCATACCAAACTGTGCACCGAACACATCAAAGGTTGGATACACCTTGAGATAGTACAGCACAAAAATTAGCTTTTCGTGGATCGTGGGTAGTTTGCCTTTTTGACCTGCACCAGGTTTTCGCTGTCGCCTGCCATCTTTGATCTGTTTCTGATAGATTTTCTCTTTCTCTTTCGCAAAGGCTGTTGCAAACGCGGCTTCCAGTAGTTCCAGCTTTTCTGTAGATACACCTGTCAATGCGCGCATTTGGCGATCATCTCGAATTTCTGGTTCCATTTCTGCTCCAAGAATTTTTCACCAAGTTTACTCTATTCCGGAACAACTCTATTATTCTACTTGGTCCTAAACTCCTTTATCATGGGTATTCCCCCGTGGGGAGAACACCTAAAGGTGCTCCACGCTTTCCAGGACGTTTTACAAAACCAACGCTGTCCCAAGATTTCATGGCAGCTTAGCTACATTGTTGAAGCGGGGCAGTGTTGCATCCCAGAGCAGGTCGAAGGGCGTGCGCTCCCCATTGCCGTGCCGCAGTTTTGCCGGGTTGAGATGGACAGTCTTGCGCAGCTTCTTGTCTTGCACCATGAAGAAGACCGTATCGGCGTCGAACTGCAAATCTGCCGGCCCC
>DATGWK010000032.1:0-4702 GCA_035299525.1 Candidatus Nanoarchaeia archaeon | reverse complement strand
GGAAGACCGGAAGGTTTTTAGCATTATTGGAGCGTGTTTTGTTGTAATAGTGGCAATTATTATTGCACTTTGGCTTTTTTCTTTGAGCTTGGGCAGGACCGCCCTCTCCCTCGGCGGTGGGGCACAGCCAGCACAAGTCTCAAACAGCATTTATTCTTCCTCTGTTGAGCAAGTCACTTTCAAGAGTTACCGAGCGCCAGCAAATCTTACTGTGTACTAAATAGAAAGACCCGACTATCACAGTCGGGTCTTTTGTTTGCATAGGTATTAGGCCGCTTCGTCGATGAGTGGCTCCCAATTGCCATCGATCTTGGGATCAACCCATTTGGAACCAGCTTTGCACGCCGGGCATTCGTAAGGTTGGTAGACCTTCACTTCATGTGTGAGCAAGGCAGAGACCTTGAGGTCAGCGATAGTGTCGCTTGCCGTACGATCCACGAACATGAGCACGTGCGGAAGCGCGGTGCATCCGGCGAGCTCCACTGCCTTCTTGGTAGCAGCAATGCTCCGACCCGTTGCGTTCACATCCTCCACAATGAGGACGCGCATACCACGATTGAGTCTCATCCGCCGAAACTCCATCGTGTCACCGTTCTTCATGACGTACGCATTGAGACATTCGGTCTCATCACGACCTTCATTGATCTGACGCGTAACCTCGTACGATGGAACGATCGCGCCCATTGCAGGACCAACGACAGCATCGACATCCTCCAGTCGTAGCCCCACCCCCTGTGCCTTCGCAAGAAGGGTTTTCATCGCCGCGACAACAAGGACCGGATGCCGGAGCACGCGATCGGTGTTGAAGAACTCGAGCGTACACACACCCGATGAAACGATCCGTGCATGCAATCGTTTCCCATCATTATTCCATTTCCAGTAGCCCCCTTTCTGGGCATAAACTGCCTCCCACTCTTCCTTGGTCATAACTGATGAGTCCCATTGACCCGTCATAAGAGAACTCCTAACCGATTTTTAGGCGCTGAGAAAGCCGCACCAAACGCTTGTGAATGTACAGGTATTCCCAAATATAATACAATGCTATAAAAGCATCGTCAAACTAGCAAAGAGACTAGATTTTTTTTAGAGTTGCGGCCATTCGATCTACCTGATTCACTGGCATAAATTCCTTCTGCTCCCCTGCGCACGCCGTAGCGTTTGGTTCATCGTAGTTCAAACACTGGGGCGTTCGGATAGTGAAAATAAAAATTGCTGTTTTTTCTTCGAAAGAAAAACCGTATGCATACTGAGTATAGATACTTCCCGCGGCACCCTCAGAAACTTGGGAGACACAATATTCTCTTCCACTTGAACCCTGTTCCTTTCGCGTTTGACCGGCTGGGTCTGTTGGACCACCAGCTTCAAGACATGAATATGCTTTGTCAGAAACAATAACCCGAGGCGGCCAATCTACAGCTAAAACAAATTGGGTACTAATATTGTTCGGATACTCAAATGACACACCGTGTTCTGCGTCTGTTTTTGTATTCCATACATCAGTATCCTGATTTTCTCCAGGACACATTGCAAATTCGCAGTTAGGACCAGTGCGACCCACCGCACTACCATCGGGACAAATTTTTGCATCCAGGGTACATGCAACCGGCTCGCTTGAATTTGAGGTAAACAGATGACCTTTTTTCCAAACCATGTAACTTCCACCAATGAGGAGGAGGACAATTATTGCAACAATTATTTTGGTGATTTGAGTTTTCATATTTTTACAATTGAATCTTAGAGAATTGATACACCCCTATCACAACCGCAGCAATCGAAAAGCCAACAATGACAGACAGGCTGAGCCACGGCGAAAATGCATGCACACCATTGAGTGCATACCTCATTCCATCTACGCCATACGATAGCGGATTAACTTTTGTAATGTAATCAAGAACTTTTGGTAAACCAGCAAGTGGAAACAATGCGCCAGACAAATAAAAGAGAGGTTGCATGACAAAGTTAATAATGAGCGGGAAACCCTGCATGTCCTCGAGCCGGGCAGCAATTGCCGTTCCGATTGCAGAAAAAAGAAAGGCGGTAAGAACCAAGAACAACAAACCAAGGGGCAAAAGTGCAATATCTGCTGGTCTAAATCCAACAACAAAGGTAATGACAAATACGATGAGACCCTGAATCAGAGCAACGGTTGCACCACCAAGTGTTTTACCAATAAATATCTCCCAACGAGAAATCGGTGCAACAAATGTTTCTTTAAGAAAACCAAATTGTTTATCCCAGATAATTTCTACACCAGTAAACATGGCGGTAAAAAGAACCGTCATGGCAATAATGCCAGGTGCTACAAACTGAATATAATTTCCAGCTCCCGCCTTCTCAAAAATCGGGCTCAAACCGAAACCAAATGCCAAGAGGAAAATGATTGGCTGTCCTAGTGCGCCAATAATACTTGCTCGCTTTCTAGTAAATCTTTTTAATTGTCGTAACCACAAAATATAAATTGCTCTCATGGGTTTATCGCATTAATCGGCTACTATTTCTCATCATGCTTTTACTGAAATCACTTGATTCTGGTCGGACCTCATGACCTGTAAGTTTGATAAACGAATCTTCAAGACTTTCTGTACCAGCCTTAGCATTAATTTCTTCGGCGGTTCCCTGAACGATCATTTTTCCATGATCAATAATCGCAATTCGTGTGCTGTAACGTTCAACCTCCTCCATGTGGTGAGTTGTGAAGAAAATTGTAACATTCTCTTTTTCATTGAGGTTCTTAATGTAATTCCAAATGTGATTTCGGGTCTGCGGATCGAGGCCAATTGTCGGCTCATCAAGGAATAATACGGTTGGCGTATGGAGCAAGCCTCGGGCGATTTCGAGGCGACGCTTCATTCCACCAGAAAAACTTTTTACATAGCTATCTTTTCGGTCCCAAAGCTCAACAAGCTTCATAAGTTTCTCGATTCTCTCCGAATAAATTTGTTTTGAAATGCCATACAAAATCGCATGAAATTGCATGTTCTCATATGCAGTTAGCTCATTGTCGAGACTTGGGTCCTGGAATACGATACCAAACGACTGTCGTGTCTGATTTGGATTTTCTTTTACGTTGTGACTATTGAGAAAGATTTCTCCGCTTGTTGGTTGAAGGAGGGTGGTGAGCATTTTAATCGTTGTCGACTTACCTGCACCGTTTGGACCAAGGAATGCAAAGACTTCGCCCTTCTCAACCTTTAATGAAATATCATTAACCGCAGTAAAATCTCCGTATTTTTTTGTAAGATTCTTTATTTCAATCATATCTACCGATTGTACTCCTTTTGATACCAAAAAACGAGAAAAAAACGACCTTCACAGAGAGGTCGCTTGTTATTCTCTTGAACATATATTTTAAACTTTCCGAACTGCTTTCGGGGCTGGTTTGCAAACGCTTTGTAAAAGGAGCGGTTTCAAAGGATAGAACTACCAATCTTCCGTGACTCAACTAAAAACAGCACCCGTAGATGCTGTTTTGCTTACATACTCAGCTGACCTCACCGGCCCACAAAACCATGAGACCCTGTGGTCACAACGCGCTTCTTCGGCTGAGCCCGGACTCCGAGAGCAAGATCAGGAAGTCCTCCGGGAGGAATCACCGCTTGCACCTCCGGAACATACACGAACGCCGGAGGGAATACTTTCGGTGACCGTTTGCGCTGGCCCATCTTTGCACCACCAGGCTGAGTGACATCCGGTACAGTCGCAGATCCTCGCACGTTAGACAAACTCATAATTCGATCCTCCACAAAAGGGATGAATGAGAACGATTTAGTTGTGCAATTCTGATAAAGAATTCTACTCCTGAGAAAAATTAAAACAAATACTTAGTGGGAATACCTGTGGCTATTTTGCCAAAGAGTGAACGTGCTGAATAACAGACAAGGAACCGGCAAGATTTTGCTCCCATTCGATTGTCTCGTGGGTTTTGAGTTCAACTGTGATTGCAGGAATTCCAATCGATGCAAGCCAATCATCAGCGGCACCAGAAACTTCGTATGCATCAAATGTCGGAACTGCTGGATATCCACCAGCGGCTGCATAAGTACCAAGAATTTTTTGTGTTGAAGTTGCAAGTGCGGTTTCACATTTAGAACCATACACTGCTCCTGCCTGACTGTGCCAGAAAACAACTGATTCCGGTTTTGTTTTTAAGATAAGGTCACGAAATGCTGCCGTCTCCGGCTCTGAGAACGCTGCAGTTCCAGCACTGACTGTTTTATTTTGCCACATACTTGTTGGTTTCCATTTGCAATCAAAATTTCGATTGAGGTCGACCCCTCGAGCATTGAATCTTCCGGGTGCCGACTCCTCTTTGGTTTGAGTTACATCTGCAGCTGTGAATTTTCCTTCTTTACCAACGACCTTGAATACACCGTCGACGTTAAGTGCCGGAATTACAGTAACAGACATCCCTTCAGGAATTGCTGTGGGGTTTGCGTCTAAGTAATCTTTGAATTGATACGCTAGAACAACGCTATTCCATTCGTAGCCACCATGGATACCGCCAACAAAAAGAATGTTTCTGGTCCCCTGCCCATACGTATATGCATCAATGTTTCTTCCTTCTACAGATTTACCAATAACGGTCTGGACAGGACCGGTTTTAACAACCGGTGCTGGTGGCACAGGTGTTTCCTTTTTCGGCCAGAGAAAATAAAAAAGCAAACCGACAGCGGCAAGAACCAATACAACCGCTATAACGAGT
>DATGWK010000031.1:0-5407 GCA_035299525.1 Candidatus Nanoarchaeia archaeon | reverse complement strand
GGCCTTTTGATTGATGAATTTGTTTCAGAAAATTCAGACGACTCAATTGCCCTTCAGCGATACATTGAAACAAGTTCTGCAGATACTGTTGTAAAACTTATTGATGAGCAAATGGTGCTCATGCCAGATATCGTTTCAACTCCACCACAAGACCTCACGATCAAAGAAATCGATGGTGAAAAATATCTTCTCTTTACCGCTTCGTATTGGAATAAGGGTCGAGGTCCACTTGATTTGATTGCTGATCCGAAGACAAAAGGCATTACTGGTGATCATGAACGAAATGTGTACCAGCGCATCTACAGCCTCGATGGAGACTATACTGAGCGCCTCTCAGGGAAATTTCTCTGGCACGCTCCACATCTTCATTATCATTTCCAAGATTTCGCTGTATACACACTTGAGCCTGCAAACGGTGGCCCGCTCGCTCCTTCAAAGCAAAGCCAAAAATCTACGTATTGTGTACGCGATACAGAACCGGTTGATCTTGCTCATCCGGGCGCACAAAAGAGCGCTGCGTACGCCACGTGCGGAAAGGAACGACAAGGAATTTCACCTGGTTGGGCAGATAGTTATTACTACACGTATGTTGATCAGCGATTTAACGTAACAAACTTACCCGCTGGTGAATATGTATTGAAAGTTGCAATCAATCCTCTTGATCGATTTGATGAAATCACAAAGGATAACAACGTTGGCGAAGTGCGCATCAATCTTGATGTCGAAAATAACAAAGTAAAAGTAATTTCAGAAAAAACATATGGCCTCAATGACTAAACGCAGCATCACATTAATCTTAGTCGCCCTTATTCTTGGTTGTCTCATGTTGTTTGGTTGGATCTTGAGTGATGGATCATATAAAGATGTAAAATCATTGCCGACAGAAACAAGCACTGCAACCCCAGCAACAGTTTCAACCGCAGCTGTGACTGTTATCGCTACTGGTCTCAAAATTCCATGGGATCTCGCCTTTTTACCTGATCAAAGCATGCTCGTAACAGAACGTGCGGGAAATTTGGTTCGCATTGATAAAGATGGAGCAAAGTCTTCTATCAAGCTTCCCCATCCAGTTCCACGGGGTGAGGGCGGTCTCCTCGGTATTGTTCTCCATCCAAATTTTGCCAACAACAAATATCTCTATCTCTACATGACAACCCAGAGCTTAGCTTCTGGTACAAAGAATGCAGTCTACCGATACAAATACGAAAACGGTGTTCTTACTGATGAAAAAACAATTATTTCTGGTATTCCTGGTGCGATTTATCACGATGGTGGTCGCATGGAATTTGGTCCTGATGGAATGCTCTACATTACGACTGGCGACGCTACGGATGAAAAAATTGCTCAAGATAAAAACTCTCTTGGCGGAAAGATTCTTCGACTCACCGACAATGGCGATATTCCTTCGGATAATCCATTCGGTACCGCTGTGTATTCGTATGGCCACCGAAACCCACAAGGTTTGGCATGGGATGCCGACGGACGACTCTGGAGCACCGAACACGGCCGGTCTGGTATTACCTCGGGCATGGATGAACTCAACATTATCGAAAAGGGTGGAAACTATGGCTGGCCCGTGATTGAGGGTGATGAGTTTAAAGAAGGAATGAAAAAGCCAGTAGAAAATTCTGGTCCGGATATGACCTGGGCACCAGCGAGCGCAGCGTTTTACAAAGGCAGTATTTATTTTGGTGGCCTCAAGGGCGAAGCGTTGTATGAAGTACTCATTGATGAACACGCTGATCACATTCACGAATTCAAGACTCATTTCCTCAATAGATTTGGACGAATCCGAACTGTACGAGTTGGTCCTGACGGCATGCTCTACCTCACCACAAGCAATCGAGACGGTCGTGGTAAACCAGTTGATGAAGACGATCGAATCATTCGAGTGAATCCGGATAAGATTTAGATTTCGTTGCGGAGAGAGAGGGATTCGAACCCTCGATACCCTTTCGGATATACTACCTTTCCAGGGTAGCCCATTCGACCGCTCTGGCATCTCTCCAAGATCACCAGATTACCACGACCCGCCACCTCCACCACCTCCACCACCGCCTGAAGAACCTCCAGAGAATCCGCTACTACTTCCACCCGAAGATTGCGGCGCGGTTGCTGTATAGACCTTATTAAACGATGAGTTAAGCATTGTAAGTTCCTGTGCAAAGACATGAGCTGAAAATACACCGGCCATATTCTGGTCACTGTACCAGTTTGGAACCTGCTGATACAAATGTTCAAAAGTTGCCGCCCATTTCTCCTCAACTCCAAAAACCATTGCGTACGGAAGAAATCGTTCGAATGTTTCTGGTTCAAGCTTCGGAGCGTTCATCATTGCAAGTCGATCTTTTTCCGTCATTTCCAAAAAGACTTTAAAACCAAGAATTTTTGCCATTGTCTCTATGCCCTTTTGAGAAAGTTTATTCTTACCTCGATACGCCGCCCAAAGACTAAAAAAGATAAGAACAATCGGAGTCGCAATGAAGAAGATGATTCCCGCTGCTGAAAAAAAGAACGTAAAAAATCCGACAAGAAAAATGACGGCGGAAGAAATCAAGATTCTATTCTGGGTCTTCTTGAGACCATCGCCAGATTCGAAGTATCCTCGTGCCTGAAGGTCTTTTTCCGTAGATGTTTGAACGTATGAAATACTCGTGTAGAAATGAGTTCTTTCTTGTTTTAATGTACTAAGAGAAACTGAATCGCGACCAGTAAACAAAAGGTCAAAAATGGTTTTGTCAGCGGGTCGAGTAAGGCCTGTGCCATCTTTTACTTTCACAAATTCAAAGTCTTTCTTGTCTGGCCAAAACTTAATTTCTTTTGTCGTGTATTTAATCTTAAGATAGCCACGAACTGCGAGATCCATAATGACTGAAGATATGTCGGTGACATCAACCGTTCGATCAAGCAGTGCCCCAATCTCAATAGGTGCAAGATTTTCTGGTGGCCCGAACTCGGTCACCACTGATTGCCCCTTAAGCTCTTTTGGAATGATCACCTTATGAAAACCGGGGCGTTTAGCGCGAATCGCAAATGCTATTTGTAGACCAAAAATTAAAACAAAAACCAAGACTGGTACAACAAACCACC
Organism: Candidatus Nanoarchaeia archaeon; assembly: GCA_035299525.1. GTDB lineage: Bacteria > Patescibacteriota > Minisyncoccia > Phycocordibacterales > DATGWK01 > JAHFLV01. Next base: position 2,317 of record DATGWK010000031.1, on the reverse strand, counting down.
ATTTTTCTAGGCTTGTAGAGCCATTTACAGTTTCTGGAATTGAATCAGGGTTTGAATATGCGTTTGCAATAAAACCGGTTGGAAGCCCGATAGCAACAGTTAATCCTTCATTTGGAGCGAGGGATTTAGTTGTAGCAAATGTTGCTCCATTTTCATTTTGCACTAAGGTACAATTTTTATCCGTTGAACCACTCGCTCCGGTAAAACAAGTGGTCGTCATGTTTTCTACAAGACTATAAAGTGAAACTTGTGTGTTTACTTCTTTAATAGCCACCGGCCATTCATTTCCTGTAACGTTCCAATAGAATTCATCGTGATCAGTAAATGACCGAACTGCACCATATACGTTATATGAAATAATGTATGTCTTTATACCACTCACATATACATCAGGATCACCAATTCGAATACGAAGAACATTATTTGAAACCGAAGTAACTGTTTGCAAACCATTTCCCGATTCATCTTGCACACCTGTAACTGCAATACCGAGGTTTGGACCATCCTTTGATGTGAGTGGAATATCTCGATAAATACCGTGCTTCTCTTCGGTACCAAAGTCATACTCAATTGTTTCTTGAACATGAACAAGACCATCACGATCGAGAGTGATCTGTGAATCAAAGCGATTGATTATTTCTTCTGCCTGAGCAATAGAAACTCCAGAGCCTACAAATGTAATAAAAGAAAATACAAAAACACTAATCCAAACTATGTGTTTTGGTTTCATAGATATCAATTATGTTACCACGCACTTTTTAGACAAATGAAAACAGCGCCCGCGGGGACGCTGTCATGATGCGAGGCCCTTACTCACTTTCCCCTGGAGACTAAGCGTCGCCGAGAGGCATGCGAGGAAAAGCAGTGCATTACCTACGAATATTCCAGTGTTGCCACCGAACACGAAAAGCACCACCACCGCGACACATTCGAGGGCAAACTTAGATTTGCCCCAGATATTTGCGCCGAGTGGCACCTGCTTTCGAGTCACCTTCACCTCTCCGACGAGCGCGTAGACGCCAATACAGAAGAGCGCAGTCTCGAGCGCGATCAGTCCCCAGAAGAATATGGGATTGATCGACTCGCGAAGAATCACTAGCATAATGACGAGAAAAACCTTGTCACATGCCGGATCAAGAAACCGTCCGGTCCGACTGCCTGCATTACCACAGACTCTCGCAAATGTACCATCGAGGTGATCTGTAAGCATTGCAATGACAAGCAGACTCAGGATCAACAGAAATGATCCACCAGCATCCATCTGCCACCAAATGACACCAGCGAATACTGGTCGCGCAAGCGAGATCGCATGCGGGATGGCAATAACGACGAAGGACTTCTTGTCCTGCGTGCCAAGAATCGCCAGAATCATGAAAACAGGGATCTTGAAGATCTTCTCGAGGCGCTCATTGACCCCAAGTAAGATCGGCTGCAACCAACCGATAAACATGGGAATCATGCGGCTCCTTTCGGTAAATATAGGTGAGAAACGAACAAACCCAGGCCATCATAGCACAAGGTGAAATTAATGATCCATACCTCGGAGAATCTTGATTCGTTCTTCGACAGGAGGGTGGGTCATGAAAAGTTTTCCGACTCCCCGACCTATGTTCCCAAATGGATTTGAGATAAAAAGATGCGCTGTCGCATGATTCGCTCGAGCCATAGGCTGACCAGAATATGCAGAGATTTTCTCAAGTGCACTGGCTAAACCTTCTGGATATCGAGTCATTAACGCGCCCGATGCATCTGCCAAGAATTCCCTTTTACGTGAAATCGCAAGTTGAATAATCGTTGCCACAATTGGTGAAAGAATTGCGAGCACAATTCCAACAATCATTAGAACTAACCCAGCACGAGAATCTCGATCACTTCCAACATGAAGTCGACTTCGCAAAAAGAAATCTGAAAGAAGCGTGACAAAACCAACAAGCACAACAACAACAGTAGAAATAAGCGTGTCTCGATTACCAATATGAGCAAGTTCGTGTGCCAGCACTCCCTCGAGTTCTGACTTATTCAGGATCTGGAGTAAACCTGATGTAACGGCCACTGCGGCATGTTCTTTGTTTCTACCGGTCGCAAACGCGTTTGGTTGTGCGTCCGGAATCACGTACACCCTTGGCATTGGTAAACCCGCGGTAATCGAAAGATTTTCAACGCTATTGTAGAGGTCTGGATGACTTTCGTTGGTTACGGGTTGCGCACGGTACATCTTCAAAACGATCTTGTCCGAATACCAGTACGAGAACACGTTCATAAAAATACTAACGAACACAAAGCCATAAAGAATACCAGGACTGTTATAGACATAACT
>DATGWK010000030.1:0-3134 GCA_035299525.1 Candidatus Nanoarchaeia archaeon | reverse complement strand
ACCAGAAACAATAACTCCGGATTCGAGCTCGTATGACTCAGCCGCCTTGAGACTTCGGTGACCGTGTCTTTTATCAAGAGAAACAATGCGCAGCGCATCACTCTCAACAGACAACCCAACTGCGGGCATATTGAGAAAGTTAGGTGGTGGAAAAAGATCAAAAAAAGACAAACGTTTCATTCAAATTATTATATACCAACCCAAACTAATCCTTTTTCTCTTTATCCAAATAGCTCTGCAGAATGAGCGCGGCTGCTGACGCATCGAGCAGTGCATTTTTACCCTGAACACTTTCTGCCTGGTGACTCGTGAAAAACTCGGGTTCGAGGTGCACAGGCAGGCCCAGGCCTCGCTCGAGCTCCCCCTTGAAAAAAGTGATGTTCCTCATGATTGGGTTGTCATTACCTTTGAAGTCCTTTGACTCTCCCATAACGATTTCACTTACTTCATAGACCTCAGTTAGTCTTTTTATTTCGGTAAAAAGATACCGGTCATTTGGCAAAACCGCTTTTGGTATTGCAAATTTGCACCCCTCATCTGAGAGAGCGATCCCCACCCTTTTCGTACCAAAATCAATACCCATTAGCCTCATTACTCAAATATTGTATACTATGCAGGCGCTTTCCCATTATTGGCAAAACGCATCTATGAATTTCCTCGCCCAATTACAATCAGCAGAACAACCAGCTTTTCTTGATTTTATTAATCAAAATCCGGCTGTTTTTGCCCTTATCGTGATTTGGGCATTGGTGTGGAAGGGTCTTGCACTCTGGAAAGCTGCACGACTTTCACACAAATGGTGGTTCGTCATCATTCTTGTAGCGAACACAGCAGGAATTCTTGAAATTATTTATCTCTTCCTCATTGCCCGAAAATATACGGTCGAAGAGCAAGTAGAAGAATAACTGGTGGAGTGGCTGAGCGGTCTAAAGCAACGGTCTTGAAAACCGTCACATCTTTACAGGTGTCGTGAGTTCGAATCTCACCTCCACCGCCAATTTAAAATGACCCGGCTTTTGCTGGGTCATTTTTGATTTTAATAGCGAGGCTTATTATCTACATACTTCAAACAGTATGATTTTAGCTCTCCACTGATGTCATTACACAACCAGACCGCGGTCTCTCTAAAAAACGATGCTTCAGAAAGAGCATCCAAACACTTATCCTCCGCAGAACCAAAAGAGTCACCTGTTTCACCACGACCCTCTTCATACGCAACACACTCAGGAAGCTTAGATTTTCGATACTCGTATTCTGAACGAGAATTTATGTTTACAGGAAATAAGGTGATAGTTTCATCAAATGTGTCCTTAAAATCTAATGCCTTTTTGAAAGACCAGTCTACGTATGTATAAAATCTATTACCGCCGTAATCAAATCTTCCAGTCCAAACATTTGTCTCGTTGGATTCCAAAACCCGAAACCCGTTATGATAAATATCATCATCGCAATCTGGACCCTGGGCGCAAAATGATGTTTTCGCTACCTCAAGGTGTTTTTGGCAATCAATTCCGCGCACATCAACGTACTGTTGATCAAAATAGAAGGCACCATCCGAGTCAGTTTTTGTTTTCAATTCCTTAAACCTTTCACTCGATGAAGAATCTGCAAAGTTGGGGTGGTAACACAAGTAATTAAGCTCAACTGATACATTTTGAATTGGGGCGCCTGACGGATCAACAACCCTACCCTGTACCTCTGAGCCATGTACTTGTATCGTTGGCGAAAGTGGACTTCCCGTGAAATACAAAATCAACATGACCAAAATCGCGAGAACAATAATCAATCCCAATAAAATGTACTTGAGGTTCATTACAAATTTATTCATAACAAAATTATACCGGAAACTACCCTTCTCATAAATTTGCTCTGGTACAATTAATCAAAGTCTAATTGTTAATTTTATGATTAAAAAAAGCTTGTTCTTGTTTGGATTGTGTGGCTTTTTAGTTCCCCTATTCACCTCTGCACACGTAAAATGGTTCGCTGAAACCTCTGAAACCATTAGGCCGTATCGTCTCACTGATTGGCCTGTTTTGCTCTGGTTATTCGTTGCAATTGTTTTAGTTGGATTTGGCTTTTACCTAGAGAAAAAACTTCCAGTCGCTCGAGTTCTGCAAGATCGGATTAGGCCAATTGCCTCCACAGTTCTTTCGTTAGCGAACATTGGGTTCGGTTTTTCTTTTATTATTTTTTCAATTAACGGCTTTGTCTTTGCTCCAAACTTAGTGCCTGGAGTCGAACTGAGTTATCTATTACTCGGATTACAACTCGTTGCCGGCGTCATGATTCTTATCGGTTGGTATGAAAGAATTGGGGCAGCACTTATCGTCATCTTGTTCTGTTTAGGCATCAAAGAGTTTGGTCTGGTGGAAATGATAGACACACTTGAGATGCTTGGTTTTGCTATCTATGTTCTCCTCATTGGTCGCCCGAAGTGGCACTTGGCAGAATCAAAATGGGCACATTCTCTTTTCCACCGTTTCCATGTGTATGGAGTACCGATACTTCGAGTTGGTACGGGTTTAAATTTGTTAGTACTTGGTTTTACAGAAAAAATCCTCGCGCCAGGTCTTACGCACAACTTCCTTGGAGAGCACCATTGGAATTTCATGTCATCACTTGGAATGACGTGGTTTTCTGATTACTGGTTTGCCTTTTCTGCTGGTGTTACAGAAAGTTTAATTGGTATCTTCCTCATCCTTGGCCTCATCACCCGAACAACAACGATTATTTTGGCAGTATTCCTTTCGGCCACCCTAGTACTTCTTGGACCGATCGAACTCATTGGCCACCTTCCTCATTTCTCAATTGCGATTGTGTTACTGCTTTTTGGTTCCGGAGCACGATTGAAAGCAACGAGGTATTAGTCTGTCGTGATACAATATTTCCATGACTTCGTTCCGTTTTAGAGCACCTGAGTATCACTACCAACACAAAGCATCAGATTGGTATTGGGCAGTTGGTATTGTCTGTATCGCTGCAGCAGCAACAGCTATTATTTTTGGAAATATCCTCTTCGGGATCCTTATTGTCATCGCTGGCTTCTCTTTGATCATGCATGCGGCTCGGAAACCAGCGGAACAGGATATTGAAATCAACGACTCGGGCATCACAATCGGTAAGTATCGTTT
>DATGWK010000029.1:0-5404 GCA_035299525.1 Candidatus Nanoarchaeia archaeon | reverse complement strand
AGAGCATCGTCCAAGAAGTTACATTTAGAGTTTTTTCGCCACGTTGAGTCTCAAAAAATGTTCCAGTAACTTGAACAAAATCACCAACATCCACCGTATTCATCCAGAAATCAAAATCCCCATCGGCCATTCCTTCACCTTTTTTAATGAATCCTTGGAACTTGCCTGTCCCGTCATCAAAAGTAAAGAACACAATCGCGCCTTGTGGGCGCAACGAAAGAACTCGACCAACAAGGGTTGTTGGTTTGATCTCTTTTGACAAGGTTGGATACTTCGATACAACTTCAGCAATTGTATAATCTTGAATTGCTTTGACAGGATATGCTTCAATACCCCTTGCCTTAATAAGCTCAAGTTTCTTGAGCCGACCTGCACGAATATCGTCAATTGATGACATAGAGTTATTTTATATCAATAACGCGATAATTGATTGCACCACTTGGGGTTTGAATCGTGAATGCGTCTTTTTTCTTCTTACCGATCAACGCCCGACCGAGGGGAGATTTTACAGACATTTTACCGGCAGCCATATCAGACTCTTCTGATCCCACGAGTGTATAAGTCTTTTCATCACCACCCTCTTTTTGAACCACCACAACAGAACCGATATTTACACTGTTCGTATCATGAGACGAGGTCATGATAATCGCTGATTTGAGAATAGATTCGATCTTAGCAATTCGATCTTCAATATTAGCCTGGTCATCTCGAGCTTCATGGTATTCAGCATTTTCGGAAAGATCACCCAAAGACTTGGCATATTCCAAGTGTTCAGCAATTTCCTTTCGTTTTACGTGAACGAGCTGATCGAGTTCAGCCTTGAGCTCGTTGTATTTTTCCTGTGTCAAATACTCCTGTGTTTCCATGTATTTTTACGCAAACAATAAAATTAATGTGGCTTATTCTATACCAGATTGTCCAGTTCTCAAAATCGTACCTGGGGCTATTAAGTTTACTTGAAGTACTCTGGGGTATTCTGATTCATCCAATCAAACGTCTGGCGCGCAACGTAGGTCGCTCCGATAGTGTTACTAACGGGACCTCTTTCCATAAGAAATACAAAGGCATATTTTGGATTCTGATATGGGAAGAAGCCAACTGACCAAGAGTTTACTTGGGACTTTGAAACACCGAGCTCGGCGGTACCAGTTTTAGCCGCAATTTCCACGTATGGCACATTGAGACCAGCTGCCGTGCCGTCCGTAACCGCCATTCGCATTCCCTCTTTTACAACTCCATAATCTTCTTTTCGTAACGTAATTTGCTTGGTAGCCACCTTTTCCCCATCAACTAGATGCGGCGTGATGAGAGTTCCTTCATTTGCTAAAGCTGCCACAAATCTCACTACCTGGACTGGAGTAAACTGCACGCCATACTGCCCAATGGCAGTATTGTATGTATCACCCACACGCCAAGGATCACCATCAAAGTTCTTTTCCTTCCATTCTGGATTCGGGATTACACCATCTTTTTCATGAGAGATATTAATACCAACCCGCTCTCCTAATCCAAACATTCGGTAGTATTTTTCTATATTCAAAATACCAATTCCCTTTTGATCCTCAAACCCTCCTCCAACAGTATAAAAATACACGTCAGAAGAAACTGCTATCGCCTTCCTCATGTCTACCCAACCGTGCGCTTTCCAATCACGGAATATTGTCGGTTTGTCGGGAAAATATGGGTTAGGAACTGTAAGAGCCCCCGTACTAAGAATCTTCTTATCTGGACTGATGATATTTTCTTCGAGTGCCGCGAGAGCAACGATGGGTTTTACGATTGAACCGGGGGTATAGAGACCGGAGACAGCCCGATTGAGGAATGGTGTCTTCGGATCAGTTTGATACTTTTTGAGTGCTTCCGAATCACCCTCCGCAACAAGTGAAGAATCGTATTCGGGATAACTAACAAAGGCCAGCAGGTCACCGTTGGTAACATCCATCATGATTGCCGCGCCGCCATTGAAACCATAGTCTGCCGCGGTTTTTTCCATGATGGTATAAATCTCATTGTTCAGTCGAGAATCAATTGAAAGTGTTACACTCTGACCATCAACAGGCTTTTCAATAACCCCCTGAGACTGAACCTTACCTCGGGCGTCTGTTTCAACGATACGTACACCATTTTTTCCTGACAAAATATCGTGGTATACCTTTTCTACACCGTCTTCACCAATATAGTTTGTTCGATAGTAAAACCCCGCATTATCTTTTGTCGGATATTTTACATATCCAAGAAGATGAGAAACACCCTTAATCGGTGCGTAGACCCGTTTTGCAAAATCCGACTCATCTTCATACAAACCATTTGATGCAAGCTCAACACCGTTACGATCAAAAATCGCTCCACGATTTGCAAACAGATCAGTATGACGAAGACGATTCTGCTCACTCCGAGCAGCAAATGCTTCGCCGCGATTAACTTGGAGTGACCATAGTCGTGATGCATATATCACACCGACAAGCACAAACACGACTGAGACAATAATAATAGTGTTGCGAGAAATAGGTTGCTCAAGTCGACCCTCGAACTGATGCACATCGAACTCCGGCAGATTACTTGAATCAATAAAAATCTCCTCTGGGTTAATTTCACCCATATTTCTGCGACGAAGTTTTCGTATGAGGCGTTTGATCACGCAGTGATTGTATCGCACATTAGGAACTCCTGGAACTGTTATTGGCTATAAAACGTGAGCCGAGTCTTGAGAAAGATCGAAACAATAAAAATAACTGCTACAAATACTGTAAAAAAGATATTCAGACCAAAAAAAGTTAGCCCCGTAACACCCTGATAACCATCAAGGAGTAAGCCAAAAAAGACTGATTCATAAAAAGATTCAAAAAAGAATAAACCAATACATACAAGGGCAAGTGAAAACCACCAGGGTGCAATAAAAATAAGGATGAACAGAATACAATTTGTGACAATTCTATATCCAGTATTCATTACGGTGCTTTTACAATTTCAACAAACCGGAGATGGAAAATATTAATCGGTGTTCGGTAAAGTACTTTCTTATATGCACTTGTTGCTGTTTTGTCTACCTCTACAACCGTTGCCACAAGTGCACCATTAAACTGTGGCAAAAGAATTTTGTCACCAACAACGATATCGAGGTCCTGCCCCACCTCTGATTCCATGTTTCCACCCCCAATACCCTCGAGTGTAACCGTAGCACCAGTTCGTTCAATGATTGCTTGGTTGTCCTCACCAACGCTTGAGAACAATACAACCTTTGCCTGTGAGTCTGTAGTTTCACCAATTCTTCCAAGAGGAATGCCTCCTAATCCGTATACACGACTACCGAGAGAAATGTTGGAAGAGCTACCAACATCAACGAGCAGAATATCGTACGGAGATTGAGGTGGTTTTGCGATTACGTTTGCCAACACGACCGATCCCGCGAAGGGACTTCTACTATACGCCTCAAGAAGTGTCTGATGTTCCTGAAAAAGTGAATCGAAACGAATCATCTTTGCCTGATTTTCAGCAAGAATGTTTTCAAGCCTTCTATTTTTCTCTATAAGACTTGCGCGTGAACCTATAAATGCGCGCACGAATAAGATCTCGTCCTTGAAACTAGTATAAACCGCAGCAACAGGACCCCCAGTACTCATAGCAAATTTCTCAATAAATTTCCCTCCAAAAATTAAAAAGGTAAGTGCAATAAGAATAATTACCACAGCAATTAACGTTGTGCGCGAAAAAAAGCGCCTTCTTTGTTGTCTACTTCTTTGTAGGTAAATCGTGCTCATCTGCAATAAGAATATCTTTAAAGTATTCGAGATCTTCCAAGATTATACCCGTACCCCGAGCAACGGTGGTGAGTGGATCGTTTGCAATATGAATTGGAATCTTTACTACCTCATGCAAAAGTTGACCGATACCACGAAGGAGTGCTCCGCCTCCGGCCAAGTGAAGGCCGCGACCCATAACATCTGAAAGAATTTCTGGCGGAGTTGTTTCGAGTACTTCTTTTACAGATTCCACAAGGGTGTACACAGAATTCGCCATGGCTTCTCGTACGTCTGTGTCTGTAATAACAACCTCTTTGGGTAAACCTGTTACCAAGTCCCGACCCTTAATCACCGCTTCCATTGACTGTGACAACGGCAACACCGACCCAATTGCAATCTTTACATGCTCAGCCGTTTTTTCACCAATAACAATTTTGAACTCACTTCGAATATAAGACATGATATCTGCGTTGAGCTTGTCTCCAGCAATTCGTACATTCTTAGATCGAACAACACCACCAAGAGAAATAACGGCAATGTCAGTAGTACCGCCACCAATATCAACCACCATAGAACCCACTGGCTCCATTACTGCAAGCTTCATACCAATTGCAGCTGCAACTGGCTCTTCGACAACATACACATCACGTGCACCCGCATTCTTTGCAGCGTCACGGACGGCCCGAATCTCAACGTTTGTAATTCCAGAAGGAACTCCGATTACCACCTTCGGACCAAAAAGCTTCTTTGTGTCCTTTTGTGCAGAATTAAGAAGATACGCTAGCATTTCTTCTGTCACTTCAAAGTCCGAGATAACTCCATCAACAATTGGTCGGACTGCGACAATGTGCGGAGGTGTACGACCGAGCATGTTCTTTGCTTCTTTGCCAATTGCAACAACACGGCCAGTTTTTTGATTCACCGCAACAACCGATGGTTCGTTGATAACAATTCCCTTTCCACGAATATAGACGAGGGTATTCGCAGTACCGAGGTCGATACCGATATCATTTGAGAACATTGAGTAGAATTTATCGAGGAATTTGATCATGGCCGGTCAGACTGGAAATAAGTTCTTTTTCTGAAATAATTTTTGTTGTATCTTCTGTTCGTTTCTTGAGTTCAACGCCGCCTGCCGTCAAAGTTTTATCACTCACGACAACCCGCCATGGGATTCCAATAAGGTCAGAGTCAGCAAATTTTTCTCCCGCACGAGCATCACGGTCATCATACAGAGTCTCAACACCAAGTTTTGTAAGCGTTTCGTAGAGATTGGTTGCAGCAGTTTTCGTTTCTGGGCTTCCTTGCACTTCAATAAGATGAACCTTAAATGGTGCAACCGCTTCTGGCCAAACAATGCCTTTTGTATCAGAGAGAGCTTCAACAATTGTTCCCATAACGCGGGCCGGACCAATACCATAACTACCCATAATGACCGGCTTTGGCTTGCCATCTTTGTCTAGGAATGTAAGACCAAGCGCCTCTGAAAAGCGAGTACCGAGATTAAAAATGTTTCCAACTTCAATAGAACTTTTTGGTTCAAATTTTTCTTTTGGAATTTCTATATCATCAAATGCTTCTTTCTGATCGATAATTTCTTTGTTGATTGCAATACCGAAATCGGGGGCAACATGAATCACATCTTCCCCAGCATCACTTAATGT
>DATGWK010000028.1:0-7268 GCA_035299525.1 Candidatus Nanoarchaeia archaeon | reverse complement strand
GTTCAAATCAATAAGCCTCACACTTGTATTTCCCGCAGTGTTTTCAAAGCCAGTAGGAACTGACCACACACTTGTGCTTGTTGCCCAACCAGAGCCCGTACTTAGATATGTATTACAACTTGCAGGATTAGTGCTGCAGTGAATGAAGTCATCTAAACCGTCAGCGTTTATATCACCAGGAAAGAAGGGTTTAGTGTCGGTTGCGACTGTAAAATAATCTGCCCATGGATATGCCCATGTACTTGTCGCCCAACCAGAGCCGTTATGAAGAAAAACAGTGTTTAGTGTTGATGTTGCGTCCTGAAAAGACTGGAGTAGATCAGGCCTTCCATCACCATTTGGATCTGCAATAAGTGTTCCAAGCGACTGACCATTACTCTTTGCAAGAAACGTTGGAATGGTCCAGGGCACATTCGTAGTCCATCCCTTAGGGTCAGATTCGTGATAATCAAATTCATACGCAGGAATTGTTGTAGTGCTTCCATCATCCGCACGGCCATATTCTGTGACACTTGTTAACAGGGACCGGGTTCGATCTTCTGGATTTGAATAGTTTAAGTCATACTTTCTAGCCCAAACACCATCAACCTTTGTTACAACTTCATAAATTCGCTGTCGTGTATTCACCGGAAAGCCCACAGCCGAAGATGTAGCAATATCTCCTCGAGATTCTCTGTTGAATTCAACTTCAAAAATACCGCTTGGCGTCGTACTTGAGTGCGTGTATGTAATTTTGGAAGGATACACCTGACCATAATTCTTATAGTACTCATAGGTCATATAGTTATCATTCCTGTCTCGAATCTCTTCAAGCAGCCACTTTGAAATATTGCTCGAATTATTTGGATCATCCTGTCGTGTTGCAGCACTATGACCAAATTTATAGATCGTGCCGTCTCTATCTTTCATGGTCCAGCTATTGCTTGAGAATTCGTATGTGAAGAAATCACCGTCTTCAACCTTGGCTTTGTACGTGGTTGCACTTGTTGAGGCAAGTTCACCGCTAAGTGACGAATAGAAATAGGTATCTGAGAACATTCGATCGGTTCCCCTCTTATTTACCCGTTCAATAAAAGGGATGGGAATCTCCCATCCATATCCAACAACGCTTGTCTCTGTTTGTGGCTGACTGTTATATCTCAGCGAGAGCTTCGGTTCAATTCCATTTCTTCCTGGCGGAACAGCAATTGGCACTTCAAAATTAAATGTACCTGAAATTTCATCAATACTCGAAAAACGCTTTGAATTAAACATATTTCTAGAGACATCGAGGTTTCCAGTCTCACTACTCGAGAGAGAATCAAAAGAAAAATCACCATTTAATTCATCAGATAGACTCTTTGTTGACGTGGCAGTGGTTGTGGAAAATTGAGCAAAGGCTGATAACGGCGAAACAACAAAAGAAAAAACCAACAGGAAAGCTGTTGGTTTTTTTAATAAGTATAGTACGTACTTAAGCCCTAGCGGTTTTGTTTTATTCATTTTTTGGAACTACTAGTAGATGAGATAATTTTATTATTCTTTTATAAACAGAGCCATTGGTAACTGTGAAGAACAATTTGCGAAGCATCTCGTGCGCGATAACTTAGCTGTTGTCGACCATGTTCCCCACTCTAAAATCAAATGAAGTAAGAATACGGAGGGTATTTAGATATTTCAATATACTAAACCGACCCACCTAGGTCGCTAGGCACGATTTACATGACTGCTGCCGGTCAGGGACTCGAACCCCAATAACATGCTCCAGAGGCATGTGTCCTACCATTAGACGAACCGGCAATGGACATAACTATACGGGAAAGTGGTCAGAATTCCAAGTTACAAATTTGACACCGTCGTTTTATTACTATATTTTATTTGCAGAAAAAAGTTCCCCAACCCTAATCGTGGAGGTGTCCCTTGGCTAGTACGATCAGCGTTCGTCCATTAGGACGAATCGCAAAGTTAGCAGACCGCGTAATGGTCCCGCTCATGTACCTTGCTGCGGGAACTCGAAAGGAAGCCCCGCAACAAACCCACTTCTGGAACAACCACAAGTTGACCTACGGGGCGATACGCGGCCTGAATCAAGAAATGGTCGTGAACTGCAACGGGATTAAGGGTGAGGCGGATGTTCCTGCACTGTTCGCACACATTCCAATCCTCGGTGGATGGCGAAACTACGTTGTCATCGCACCAGTCAAAAACCCACTGGAAACCAGTTGGTATATTGGCTGGAATACGGTGCGAGTGAAGGGGGTGTCACGGATACCAATCACTGGAGCGGTTCGAGTCCTACTCGGCCCCATCCACACATCCTTCTTCGGCATCAATGCTGCAGACAACCAGCAAATCGCGATTCGAGAGGTTCGAAGGGGTAAGATCGGAAATAAGACAGAGTATTCTCACATTCCCCTGCTCTAATGCAGACTCGGAACACACGGCGCATCGAAAGATGTGCCGTTTTTTATTTACCTAGCTGCTTTTTGATAGAAGCCTTAATAAAAGCAGAGAACAATGGATGTGGTACAAGGGGTCGTGCCAGGAACTCCGGATGGAATTGTGCACCGACGAAGAATGGATGGGTTTTTTCTGGCAGCTCTGCGATTTCCATAAGTCGATGATCTGGTGATGTACCGGAGAAAATCAAACCACCATCTTCGAGTTTCGAAACGAAATTGGGATTAACTTCGTAGCGGTGTCGATGTCGTTCAAAAATAATTTCTTTTTTATAAGCCATCTTGGCCTGTGTTCCCTCTTTGAGTTCACACGGATACGCACCGAGTCGCATCGTTGCCCCATACTTTTTCTCAGCGAGATTACCTTTTTGGTCATGCATAATATCGATCACTGGATGCTTTGTGCTCGGATTAATCTCTGTGGTGTGAGCATCTTTCCAACCCAAGACATTGCGAGCAAACTCCACTACGGCAAGCTGCATGCCATAACAAATTCCAAAATATGGGATTTTCTTTTTACGAACATATTCGATAACTTTAATTTTTCCCTCAACGCCGGTTGAACCAAATCCACCGGGAACGAGAACGCCGTCGTACTTACTGAGTACTGAAAGTTTCAACTCCCCTGTTTCAAATGACTTTGAATTTAAATATGTAATGACCGGCTTGCGTCCAAGCGTGAACGCAGAGAACTTAAGCGCTTCAAGGATAGAAATATATACATCGGAAAGTACAAATGAACCAGAATCAAAATATTTACCAACGACTGCAATATTCACCACACCTCGTGGTTTCTTAACCTTATTTACAAACGTATTCCACTGAGAAAGGTCTGTGACTCGTTTTTTATGATTGATGTTTACCACCTTGCAGAGAATTTCTCCGAGTTTGTCCTTTTCGAAATTAATCGGCACGTCATAAATACTTTCAACATCAGGTGCAGAGATTACGTTTTCTGGTCGAATGTTACAGAAAATCGCAATCTTATCTTTTCGTTTCTGATCGAGAGCTGTGTTACTTCGAGCAAGAATGACATCTGCCTGAAGACCGACACTATTGAGAGTACGTGCCGCAGTCTGTGTTGGCTTTGTTTTCATTTCGCCGATCTTTGACGGTGCTGGAAGATATGAAACCATCACGATACCGACGTCTTCTGGATATCGGGTTTTCATCATACGAGCAGCTTCGAGAAAAATGATGTTTTGATATTCACCGATTGTGCCGCCGATTTCTACCACCGTCACATCCGCGTTAGCATTCTTCGCTGCTTTTTCAATACGAGAAATAACCTCGAGTGGAATATCGGGGACAACTTCTACGTTCTTACCTTTGTATTCAAGGTTTCGTTCTTTGCGAATCACTTCGAGGTACACACGACCGGTTGTCATGTAATTCACTCGAGAAAGTGAAGTGTTGAGAAAGCGTTCGTAGTTTCCCATGTCCTGATCAGTCTCATCACCGTCATCAAGTACGAACACTTCACCGTGTTCTGTTGGATTCATTGTTCCAGCATCGACGTTGATATACGGATCAATTTTAAGCGCGGTGACCGTAAGGCCCCGCGCTTGTAAAATGAGAGATATTGAAGAAGCAGCAATTCCCTTTCCGACTCCAGACATTACTCCACCCGTTACGAATATGTATTTGTGCCTCTTGGCCATGGTTTATGTATTTAAGTATTTGTGAACAGCAAGATAACTTGAAATCGCACCAATAATAATTCCTGAACCAACTACGACGAGAAACAATTGTCCAAAGTTTGATGTGTAGTAGCTGAACAAATTAAACCCGCCGAAGAAATTCTCTGTATAACGACCGAGCCAAAATAGAACTGGATAAAATACCAACATGGTCAAAATACCCGAGATGAGACCGTACAGAATTGAAGTGATGACAAATGGACCACGAACATAGAAGTTGCTTGCGCCCACAAGTTTCATAACCGCGATTTCTTCTCGAGATACATAGATAACAAGTCGAAGGGTGTTGAATGTAATAAGAATTGAAATCGCTACAAGTAAAATAGTAAGTGCGAGGCCAAGCTTTTGTGAAGTAGAAATGAAGTTAGACAGCTTATCAATCGCGTTCTTGTTTTGATAATAATTTACCTTGTCGACAATGGTTGTGCCGCCACTACCGAGAATGTTCCTACCCTGGAGAAATTCTGCCACACCTTGGTATTGTGATGGCTCTTTTGTCTTTACGTTAAGCACTGCACCAAGGGGATTTTCTTCGAGTTCAGCGAGTGCTTGGAGCGTGAGTTGATCGTTCTCATGTCGAACCTGGAACTCAGCAAGCGCTTGCTCCTGAGATACATAATTTACTCGTTCGACCTCAGCAAGACCCTCGAGGCTTTTTTTAATATTCAAGATATCCGACTCAGCGGTTTTTGGGACAAAATAAACATTTAGGTCAACCTTATCTCGAAGCTCATCAAGCGTTGAGTGAAGAACTGCACTCGTAAGCATGAGTGAACCAATAACAGAAAGGGTTACAAACATCACAAAGACAGAAGATAAAGAAACAAACCCGTTACGAGCAAAATTGAAGAAACCAGATCGTATTACTCTTTTGATATTCGTTGTAATCATTACAAAATATAGCTGCCCTTTGGATCGTCGCGGATTATTTTACCATGCTCGACTGTGATCACCCGCTTTCCGATAGAGTCCACAACGCCTTTATTGTGAGTGGTCAAGATCACCATTGTTCCAAGGTCGTTGATCTTCTTTAGAATCTGAACGATTTCGTACGTATTGATTGGGTCGAGGTTTCCGGTTGGCTCATCGGCAATAACAATGTCAGGCTGGTTTACAATTGCCCGAGCAATAGCTACGCGTTGCTTCTCCCCACCAGACAATTCTTCTGGATAATTCCAAATCTTGCTTTCGAGATCAACAAGCTTAAGCACGTGTGGCACATCGGACTGAATCTCCGCTTCTGCTCGTCCTGCAACTTCCATAGCAAAGGCAATATTTTCAAATACCGTCTTCTTTGAAAGGAGACGAAAATCTTGGAACACCACACCAACTCGTCGTCGGTATGCATGGATTCCACTTTTTGGTAGAGAATGAATATTTACTGAATCAAGAAACACCTTACCCTTTGTTGGCTTATCCTCAGCAAGAAGCATCTTGATCATCGTTGTCTTACCCGCACCAGAATGACCAACAATAGAAACAAATTCTCCCGGATCGATCTTAAAAGAAATATTGTCGAGGGCGACAGTATTATCGGGGTACTTCTTTGATACTTTGTCGAAATGAATCATAGGGAAAATACACGCACAAAGACGATTATATCACACCAGTCTGTCATTCCCGCGAATGCAGAAATCCGGGAATTGCCTGCGGCGGGCTATTTAAACAATACCCCTCGGAATGTTGTTTACTGAAAGGAAATACGGATTCGATCCAAACTATAAATTCTTCTCCGCTTCAATAAAGAGATCGAGGTCTCCATCAAGAACTGCGTCGATATTTGAAGTTTCGGCATCTGTCCGATGATCCTTCACCATTTTGTATGGATGCATGACGTACGAACGAATCTGATTACCCCATTCAATACTTGTTGTCTTACTGACATACATTCCCTGCTCTTTTTTGATTCGTTCGTCTTCGAGCGCCTTAAAAATTTTTCCCCGAAGAATCTGAAGAGCCTTCTCGCGATTCTGAGCCTGTGAACGCTCACCATCAGCGTGAACTGCGATATTTGTTGGAATATGAACGATACGAACTGCGGTTTCTCGTTTGTTTACATTCTGACCACCAGGACCGCTCGACTTTGCAAACTCAACTTTCATTTCACTCTCTGGAATTTCAAGGTCGGTTGTTTTTTCGAATTTTGGAATTACTTCAACAAGAGAGAACGATGTATGTCGCATCTTCTTTGCATTAAAAGGAGAAACTCGAACCAATCGATGAACACCTGATTCATTCTTGAGTGTTCCATATACATTTTTACCTTCGATCTCAATAGTAACGTTTCTGTAGCCGCCATGATCATTCTTGTTTTCATGAAGCACTCTCACTCCCCAACCTTTACTACTCGCAAACTTCATATACATCGAGAGAAGAATGCTTGAGAAATCTTCCGCATCATCACCGCCAGCACCAGAAAAAATCGTCATGATTGCATCACCACGATCATATTTTCCCAAACCTTCTTTCTCAGCCTTCAGATCACCAAGTTCCTTGATGATGCGCTGAGCATTATTTTTGTCCGCCCAGAAATTGGGATCGGCCATAGCCGCTTCGTGTTCAGCAATTTTGATATCGAGTTCTCGAGAATCTTTCATACCAGGAGAATAGCATGACAAAAATAAAATAAAATCCCCGGACGATAGGTTGTATCGTCCGGGGGCTTGCGGAGTGATTCTCAGGCCACTCCTACCATGGTACGGCGTATCAATCTGTTGCCCTAGGTTGCTCTGTTCTTCGCGGGTGTTCGGGCCCTTGAAGTCAACATAGGGTTCCAGAGAAAGGACAGCATCCTGTGGCCATCAACACACGCACGCAACACGGTTCAGAAAGATTAAGCTAGATTATGAAAAAATTCAACCAGGGAGAGTTGAAAAACCTCGAGCGCCGAAGGAGGTGGGCGCTCGAGGCGGCCGGTGTAATCCCGGCGACACAATGGGTGGACCCGCAGAATGGGACAATCGCTTCAGAGCGTGACATCCGAATTGTTGCGTCATGGCAACTGCTTTCGTCGGAGACTGCGGGCGTTCCGTAGATAATAGTAGACCTCCTACGGGAAAGGTCAACTGCAGGACGAGCAGGTACCGGTTAGCTGCAAAGTATGATGATCGATCGACGAAAACCGCTTTGA
>DATGWK010000027.1:0-1692 GCA_035299525.1 Candidatus Nanoarchaeia archaeon | reverse complement strand
AAAACTTAGAAAATGATCCGCCCGATGCTCGGGTGATATAGGTAATGTTACCCAGACCCACCGTTTCAAAGATCTTTCTATAAGACTCTTTCACTTGATCATAGAACCTTGCATGCTCAGCTTCATTCGTAGAAAATGAATACAAATCCTTCATGATAAATTCTCGGCTGCGCATAATACCACTCTTAGCTCGAGTTTCATTTCTAAACTTTGTTTGAAACTGGAACACATAGCGAGGAAGATCGCGGTATGAATGCACGTGGTCACGCATCAATTGTGTAAGCGGTTCTTCGTGCGTTGGGGCAAGACCGAGCTCAGTATCGTTCTTGAGTTTTGTTTTGAACCAAACGTCCATTTTTTGATCGTCCCAACGATCAGTACCCTCCCACGTTTTCTTTTCCTGGAGTGCCGCAAGATGAACCTCTTCACCGCCAAGGGCAACCATTTCTTTTCTGATGATTGAAATGATCTTGTTGAGCACCCGTAATCCAAGTGGTTGGAACGAATACACTCCCGCCATATCCTTATGCACAAAACCGGCCCGAATAAGGAGTTGTGCGTTCTTAGAAACCTCGTCCTTAGGCGCGTCCTTTCGAGTCTTTGTAAAGAGATGGGTTTGTCGCATTGGCACTATTATAGCTTGTAAATACGAACTAGAACAAACGAATCACGTCTTGGATCGTAACAATAACCATAAGAATAAGGAGTAGTGAGAACCCAATAAGGTTCAAAACATTTGTAGCTTTGGCTGGAATCGGTGATCGCTTGATTGACTCAATGATAACAAAGAGTAGCCGTCCGCCATCAAGTGCTGGAAACGGAATAAGATTGATAACAGCGAGATTGATAGAGATAAATGCAGTGAAGGAAAGAAGATAGATAAATCCAAGCTTTGATGCGTCTCCAACAAGGCCAACAATTCCAACTGGACCAGTTACTTGAGAAAGATCTGAATGACCTCGAACAGCATCGAATACAAACGTACCAAGACCAACTGCAATTGCCTTTGTTAGGTAGGCAGTTGTGACCGCACCCTCCCAGAAGGCTTTGTGAATCGGAAGAGTGAGTTTACCAATCATGTCCATAGAAATACCGATTGCCTTTCGACCTTCGATGATTCCACTCGCGGGAGTAACTTCAGCAACACCAATCTGCTCACCTCGAGCGTAAGCAACGGTGATTTTTTGCTCGCCATGTTTTGCAATGAATTCAGAAACCCCTTCTGGAGTTAAGTCCTTGAGAGAATCGGTCTTTGTGGTAACACCGGTAATTACATCGCCGCTTTTGAGTACTGCCTGTGCAGCCGGTGAGTCTGGTGAAATGGTAGTAATGACAAGTTTTGGATCTCTTACTTCACCATTAGATACAGTAGATGTTGAGGTAGGTAAACCAATCATAAACCCGATTGAGATGAGGATCCACGCAAAAATCAAATTGAAAGAAACACCCGCAACAAGAACGAGCGCTTGTGCGATTCGGGGCGCCTGCATAAAACTCCTACCTGGGGCAACTTCTGTTACTGGAGCCTCTGTAGGAATGTCTTTATTTTCGTCTCCGTTCTCACCAAAGATTTTTACGAAACCACCAAACGGCACCCAGTTAAGTGTGAACTTTGTCCCCTTCCATGTGAAAAATGTGTAGGCCCGCGGAGGATACCCAATGCCAAACTCATCAACTCGAATCTTAAAAAAT
>DATGWK010000026.1:0-2876 GCA_035299525.1 Candidatus Nanoarchaeia archaeon | reverse complement strand
CAATTGCTACTGGTTTAATGTTTGTCGCAAATTTAAATAGCCAATTCCTCGTAGCAGTACCAGATCGAGGCGGCGAAATCACCGAAGGAGTTGTTGGCATTCCTCGATTCGTAAACCCCGTCCTTGCTGTATCAGATGCGGACAAAGATCTTGTGTCTCTTGTGTTTTCTGGGCTACTTAAAGCAACACCCGATGGCAAGCTCGTGCCAGATCTTGCGTCTGAATTTAGCATTTCCCCAGATGGTCGTACGTACACATTCACACTTCGTGACGATATTGTTTTTCACGACAACACACCAATCACCACAGACGACGTAGAATTCACAATCGAAAAAATCCAGGATTCAACAATCAAAAGTCCAAAACGACCTATCTGGGATGGTGTTATCGTTCAAAAAGTTGATGAGAAGACGATTACCTTCAGCTTGAAGCAACCATACGCTCCATTTATTGACAATTTCACAATCGGAATAATTCCTAAACATATTTGGAATGATGTGCCGACTGATCAATTTTCATTCAGTGAACTCAATATTAATGCGGTTGGTAATGGTCCATACTATATAAAGAAGGTCCGACGAAACTCCTACGGTCTTTCGAATTTTTACACCCTTCAATCATTCCGATCTCATGCACTTGGTGAACCATTCGTAAAGTACATCAATCTCAGCTTCTATCAGAACAACGAGGAGCTTATTACTGCATTTAAAAATGGTGATATTGATACATTAAGCGGTATTTCACCTGCAGAACTACAGACACTCGACACATCCAACAGTGTTGTTGTTACAGCCGCACTTCCTCGCGTGTTTGGTGTCTTTTTCAATCAAAATCAGGAAAGCGCGTTCCTTAATAAAGAAGTTCGTGTTGCGCTTGATACCGCAATCGATAAAGACGCCATTATTGCTGACGTACTCAAGGGATATGCAGACAAGATTGATTCCCCCGTTCCTTTCTCAAAAGCAGCAGAGCCAGCAACTACTACTTCTCAGAAATCTCGAACCGACCAAGCAATCAGCATTCTCACAAAAGCAGGTTGGACTATCAATAGCCAAACTGGCGTCATGGAAAAGAAAGTTGGCACAAACACCGTAGCCCTCACATTCTCGCTCGCGACAAGTGATGCACCCGAACTCAAACAAATTGCTGAAGAAATCAAAGAGGACTGGGAAGAAATTGGGGTTTCTGTCGACGTTCGCGTGTTCGAGATCGGCGATTTGAATCAAAATGTGATTCGACCGAGAAAATTCGAGGCACTCCTCTTTGGTGAAGTTGTGGGACGAGAGTTTGATCTGTATCCATTTTGGCATTCATCACAGCGGAATGATCCGGGGTTAAATATCGCGCTTTATGCTAATATCAGCGCTGATAAAATCCTCGAGGAAATCAGAAGTACGCAAGATCAGGACACTCGAAGGGCTAAGGTTGATGAGTTCGAAGCCCTGTTCAAAGCCGACATGCCAGCGTCCTTCATTTATTCACCACATTTCATTTACCTAGTACCGAAAAAGTTGATGAATGTATCCCTCGGACAGCTTATCGGACCAAGTGAACGATTTAACAACGTCCAAGAATGGTATATCGAAACAAACAAAGTTTGGAAAATATTCGCTTATTAATTACACATATTATGCAACCAACATCAAAACCACCAGAAAGAAATAGTGATCGAAGCCACGGCCCACGAGGACCGCGCATGCGACGACCAATGCACTCACATCGACGTACAGACCGTCGAACGCCCTTTACCCATCAAAATTCAGCAAGTATGGGTAGTGAGAACCCCGACCGAAAGGGTGAGCATGTAAAAATTCCGCCTGCGGGTGACAATATTCGCATCATTCCTCTTGGTGGTGTCGAAGAAATCGGCAAGAACATGATGTTGGTTGAATACAAAGACGACATTATCGTTATTGATGCAGGTGTACAGTTCAGCGACGATGAAACTCCTGGTGTCGACTACATTCTTCCAAATATTAAGTACCTCGAGGAACGAAAAGGTAAAATTCGAGCCCTTGTAATTACCCACGGTCACTTAGACCACATCGGAGGCATTCCATACCTTATCGAACGACTTGGCAACCCTCCTATATATACCCGAGAATTCGGTGCACTTTTGATCAAAAAACGACATGAGGAATTCCCTCATCTTCCTGCCCTTGATCTCAAAATCATTGGTGCAGATGACGGCGCGGTACCGATTACACCCAACCTTAAGGTTCGATTCTTCGGTCTTACCCACTCAATTCCAGATTCAACCGGTGTCATTATCGAAACTCCATTTGGAGATATCGTAAACACGGGTGACGTTCGAGTTGATAACGAAAACGGTGTTCCAAATCCACGTGAAATCGAACAGTACAAAATGTTCAAGGACCGAAACATCCTTCTCTTGGCAATGGATTCAACCGGTATTGATCGTCCTGGATTTTCCATGTCAGAGCAGCATGTCATGAACACGATCGACAAAATCGTTGGTGAAGTTCCCGGCCGGCTTCTCATTGCAACATTCGCATCTCAGGTTGAACGTATTATCGAATTCATCAAGATGGCGAAGAAATACAATAAGAAAATTATTGTTGAGGGTCGCAGCATGAAGACAAACGTCGACATCATCAAACATTTGAACCTGGTTGAAACCGACCACATTGTACCGATCGAAGATATAGAAAAATATCCTCCAAATAAGATCCTCATCATTTCTACCGGTGCCCAGGGTGAAGAGTTTGCCGCACTCATGCGAATGGCAAACAAGACCCATAAACACGTTAAGCTCAACAAAACTGATACGATTATCTTTTCTTCGTCAGTCATTCCAGGAAACGAAAAGGCTGTCGATAAACTCAAAGACAACCTATATCGACATGACCCCAAGA
>DATGWK010000025.1:0-8046 GCA_035299525.1 Candidatus Nanoarchaeia archaeon | reverse complement strand
TTGTGTGTTCGAGCTCCCTTTACGATGATTTTATCGTCTACTCGTTCAGTTTTTGGTGTTTTTTTATCCATAAAGCAAAAATCCCCAACGCACGACTGGTGGGTATGGACATAGTACCGGAATCACCACCGAACGGCAAATGGACTACTTTTTGGCTGCAAGTATCGCAACAAGTTCATGAACGAGATCGTCGAGAACAATGCTTGCTTTGATCAAGAATTTTGTTGCACCAAGCTTCTTCGCACGTTCAACTTCATTGTTTTGGGAGAAGTTAGAAAGGATAACAACTGGTACATCCTTTACCCTTGGGTCAGCTTTTGCTTTTTCCAAAACATCAAAACCACTAATGCCAGGAAGGAGTAAATCGAGAATAATAATATCCGGGGTTTCGGTCTCAAGAATTTTTAGTGCATCTTCACCGGTTCGAGAATACAAAAGTCGGCAACCTTGATGGTTTAGCTTACGAGAAATGAGATCACTCAAGAACTGATCATCTTCAACCCACATCACCTTCTTTCCAGCGAGTGAGCCACCGCCTTCTTTCGTAGTGGAGTGAACCTTATTGAGCTGGTTTTTTACCTTGGTAATAAATTCATCAAGATTGAGTTGAGCCTTTACCAAATAATCACTGACACCCAGATTTAATGCCTTCTTAATTTCTGCTAAATCACCTGACTGAGAAATGATAATAGTTGGAATATCCTTTAGTGCCGGCTCTGCCTGTTTACCCTTAAGAACATCAAACGGATCACCGTTTGAGATTTCCATGTCGAGCACAAGTAGATCTGGTTTTACCAAATGGGTTTGTTCCAGAGCACCCACGCTGCTGTTGGTCACAACAGCCTCATAACCACTTTCTTTGAGCTTTTGCTGAATAACATTTCCGAAAAATGAATCTTGTTCAATTACGAGAATTTTTGACATGGCTTAATTATACACTCTCTTAATGTTTCAAAGGTAGCACAATGTGGAATATTGTTCCCTTACCCTCACTGCTTTCAAAAGTCATGTCCCCACCATGACGACCGATGATTGTTTTCACAATAAAGAGGCCGAGACCAGAACCTTCGGGGTCAAGTGCCTTTGCGTTATCTGCTCTAAAGAAACGGTTAAAGATGTTTGCCTGTTGGTCTTTAGGAATACCGATACCGTTGTCTGAAACCGTAATAAGCATTTTGTCCTCTGGACCCATTTTGAAATCAAGAATGATATTACCACCTGTCTTTGTGTACTTAATAGAGTTTTCAATAAGATTTTGGAATACTGCTCGCATTTTTTGCGGATCAACAGAAATTTTTGGTAAATCATCAGCCTTTCTTACAATGATATCGATCTTTTTTCGATCGGCCTGAGACTGAACCTCTTCCACAATATTATTTACTAGATCAATGATGTTGATTTCAATAAACGAAAATCCAAGGGCACCAGATTCGATACGATCAACCCCAAGCATGTCTCGGATAAGGTTAATGATGCGTTCATTACTTTCATACGCCTTCATAAGAAGTGCGCGTTGTTCGACAGAAAGTGTTCCGACATCCTCCCCCTTTAGCAAAATATCGAGTGTCCACTTGATCGCAGAAAGAGGTGTACGGAGTTGATGTGACACAGTGGAAACGAATTCTGATTTTTCCTTATCGAGCTGAGAAAAACGCTCATTTTGTTTTGTAAGATCGAGATCCTTTCGAACTAATTGGCGCGCATAGCTGTTATATGCCTCATTAAGGAGCCTGAGTCGCTCTGCTTGAAGCTGGGCCCTTCTTTTACTCTCAGAAAGCTGAGCTTCGCGGTTTTTGATAACAGAAGAAAGATACCCGGCAAGCGCGCCAACAATAAAGTACACCGCAGTAATAGTAATCGAGGATGTGAGGGTAACAAGAAACTCATCATATGTCATTACTCCCGCCCCCGGATAACCCGGTATGTACTTAAGTACACCCCTATACTCAAGAAACACCATACTGTTAACGAACAAACCTGACACAAGCGCGATCACGAATGAACCAACGACATCAAAAAGAATGATCGAGGAAACGATTGGAATGAAGAAGAAGATCGGCGAGACGCTTTCTGCACCACCAGAGAGATGCATGATGATTACAAAAAATAAAAGCTCGGAACAAATCTGGCTCGTTGCAAGAATGTTCAGATACTGCTTCTTGTTGTGTGTCTCAATGTACTTAACAAGCTTATAGAAGCCGACATTAATCAGAATAAAGGTAAAGAACATGAACAACATCATTGGCACTGGGAAATAGTTGCGACCAAGCGGATCGAGCTTTGAGAGTAAACCCATGACGAAAAGCGTAGGCGCATAAAACCAGCGCGCCTTGATCATCCATCGATTCGATTCGAATTTATTTTGATGTACTAATCTCACGAATGTACTCTAAGAATACAAAAAGTATATCATGAACTTTTTTCAAGTTCGGCAATTTCATCCCGGAGAATTGCTGCAGTTTCAAAATCAAGTGTTTTAACAGCATCTGCCATCTCCTTCTTTTTTTGCTTGATAAGGGTCTTGGGCTTCTTCTTAAACAGATCGGCATCGACAACAAGAAGCTCAGCAACAGCTTTGTCGTGTTCACTTCGAAGTTGTTCTGTAATATCTTTTATTTTCTTTTTAATTGTTTTTGGAGTAATACCGTGCTCTTTGTTGTATGCCATTTGGATAGTACGTCGTCGAGCAGTTTCTGCCATTGCTCGGTTCATTGAATCAGTAACCTTGTCGGCATAAAGTATTACTTTTCCATCCACGTTTCGGGCTGCACGACCAATAATCTGAATAAGAGAAGTTTCGGAACGCAAAAAGCCTTCTTTGTCGGCATCAAGAATTCCAATAAGTGATACTTCTGGTAAATCCAAACCCTCTCGAAGCAGGTTTACTCCGACTAAAATATCAAAGTCACCCTTTCGAAACTTGGTGAGAATTTCGATTCGTTCAAGGGTTTTGATATCGCTGTGGACATATTCCGCCTTCACCTTCTTTTCCTTAAGATACTCACTCAAATCCTCAGCCATTTTCTTTGTTAGCGTTGTTGCAATAACTCGGTCTCCTTTTTTGATAGTAACAAGAGCCTTTTCAATAAAGTCTTGAATCTGGCCTTTGTACGCACCCTTTGCAGTCACAGGAAGAACCTCGATTTCAGGATCAATTAGTCCTGTTGGTCGAATCACCTGTTCAACAATGTTCTTACTGTTTTCCCTTTCGAATACACCGGGGGTTGCGGAAGTAAAAATTGTTTGCCCCACCCGCTCCCAGAATTCCTCTGCCTTAAGTGGTCGATTATCTTTTGCTGACGGGAGTCGGAAACCATGATCAACAAGAGTTTTCTTTCGAGCCTGATCGCCGTTATACATACCCCCAATCTGAGGGATAGTCACGTGAGATTCATCAATGACAAGTAAAAAGTCTGGTGTACCGTCTGGCTTATGTGGAAAATATGCGAGTAATGAATCTGGGGCTTCGCCCGGAAGCTTTCCTGAGAAATGTCGAGAATAATTTTCAATACCACTACAGTATCCGACCTCTTTGATCAATGCCAAATCATAGCGAGTTCGCTGCTTAAGACGTTCGTATTCTAAAACCTTTCCCTCTTTCTTGAGTTTTTTCAGTTGCTCATCAAGTTCCAATTCAATGCTTTTGACTGCAGCATTTTTTTGTTCTTCATTCGTAATGAAATGTTTTGCCGGAAATAAATAAAATACATCGATGTCGCCAAACATACGACTTGAAACAGGGTCAATTTTCAAAATCTTCTCAATTTTTTCTTGCTCAATTTCAATTCGGTACACCATCTTTTCATTCACAGGCATGATCTCAACCGTATTTCCGACCGATCGGAATGTTCCCGGCAAAAGGTCTGCATTTGTTCGTTCGAAGTGAAGCGCAATGAGTGACCGCATAAAATCTCCACGAGAAATTGCCTGTCCTACTGCAATTTTCATATTTACCTTTTCGTATTCTGCAGGACTACCCAAACCGTAAATACAAGAAACTGAGGCAACAATGATCACGTCCTTACGAGTCAAAAGAGCCTGGGTCGACGCATGACGAAGTCGGTCAATCTCCTCATTAATCTGCGCCTCCTTCTCGATGTATGTATCAGTGACTGGCATGTATGCCTCTGGCTGATAGTAGTCATAGTACGAAACAAAGTAGTGAACCGCATTGTCAGGAAAAAATTCTCGATACTCCTGAGCCAACTGAGCAGCAAGAGTTTTGTTGTGAGCAATAACGAGTGTTGGTTTACCAATCTGAGCAATAACATTCGCGGCAGTATATGTTTTTCCAGATCCGGTTACGCCCAAAAGAGTCTGTTTATCAAGACCATTTTTTATACCATCAACAAGCGCCTTGATCGCCTTAGGCTGATCACCCGCTGGTGGAAACTCTGATTTGAGTTGAAAAACTGACATATAGTAATGGTACCACAACCCCATATTTTGACACTGTTATTTTACCGTGTTGTCTTGTTGAGGGGTAACAGACTCTCGTTTCGCCCCAGGTCACCTGGTCGAAAGATCCGACTGACTACTTACAATACCGAGACAAAGCCTCGGTACTATTATTTCTGATATGTACTCAAGAATTCTTTTTTAAATTCCTGAAAATTTCCCTCTTCAATAGACTTTCGAATGTTATCAACAAGATGAATGATGAAGTAGAGATTGTGAATTGAAGCAAGTGTTGCAGCCAACATTTCATCAGCTCGAAATAAGTGAGAAACGTATGCTTTTGTATAGTTTGTGCAGGTATAACATTCACAGTTTTCATCTGGTTTAGAAAAATCTTTCGTAAACCTCGCATTCATTAAATGAATTTTACCGTTCGTAGTATAAAGCCCGCCGTTTCGAGCAATTCGAGTTGCCGCGACACAATCAAAAAGATCGACGCCATTTTCTACCCCCATAAATAAATCTTCTGGCTCACCAATGCCAAGCAAGTGTTTAGGTTTTTCTTTTGGAAGAATCTCATTTACCCATTGCACAGCGGTTGTCATATCTTCCTTTGCAAACGAACCCCCAATACCAAACCCGTCAAAATCAAGACCACCAATATACTGAGCACTTTCTTTTCGCAGTACTTCTGAACGGCCACCCTGAACGATGCCGAAAAGTGAGATGTGCGTTCCATTTCCTTGTTCTTTCAATTTTTTATGGTGATCAAGTGATCGTTTTGCCCAACGGTGTGTACGATCGAGAGCTTCTCGTTGGTAGTGATTTGACTCTTGCGGTGAGGTACATTCATCAAACGCAAAAATCATGTCTGCCCCAAGATTGTGTTGAATTTCAATTGATTTCTCTGGAGTAAAGTAATGTGCGCTTCCATCCAAGTGAGACCGGAATGTCACACCATTCGGATCAATAGAAGCAATTTTTGGTGTCTCATCTCGTTCTTTGCTATCGGCCAACAACAATTCCTCGTCTTGCTTTTTTGTGACCTTACTAATTCCCTTTCCGTACGCCGCGCCAAGAGAAAAAACCTGAAAGCCTCCAGAGTCGGTCATAGTCGGACCATTCCAATTCATGAATTTATGTAAACCCCCTGCATCTCGAACCAATTCATCACCCGGCTGGAGAAAGAGATGGTATGTATTTGCTAGCACCACTTGAGCACCGAGATCTTTTACTTGCTCAGGAGTAAGCGCCTTAATTGTTCCCTTTGTAGCCACAGGCACAAAAGCCGGCGTTTTAATAACGCCGTGCTTTGTTTCTATTGTCCCCGTTCGAGCCATCGTGCCCGGCAGAGTTTTTTGTATCGTAAATTTTAGACTCACGTTTACTTCACCTCGAGAAGTTCAACATCAAAAATTAATGTCGCCTTTGGAGGAATTGCGCCCGGATACCCCATATCACCGTAAGCGAGATCGCTTGGAATTACAAGATGTCGCTTTCCACCAACCTTCATACCCACAATACCCTGATCCCAGCCCTTAATAACCTGACCCGCCCCAAGAACAAACGAGATTGGCTGACCATGATTTGCAGAAGCATCAAATATCTTGCCATCTGTAAAAGCCCCAACATAGTTAAGAGTAACCGTATTGCCTGACTTTGCTTCTGCTCCCGTACCAACCACAACATCAGTAACCTCAAGACCTGCCGGTGTGCCCATTGCATCATTTGTATTTGCTGTCATTTGATCATTATTCATGCTCGTATTTGCTTCATCAGAATTACCAAACATAGAGAGCAATGAACCGCCTGCAATATATCCAGTTCCTACAACAACAAGCGCTACTGCGACTGCGATCCATTGATTTCGAGTGATTTTATTCATGATTTTTAAATTAATACCTATGAGTACCAGTATATCGTTTTTTTCTTTACTGTCATCCTGAGTAGTCGCTTGCGTATCAAATGATAGCCACTTAAAATGACGTGATGGAAACAGACAAAGAAAAGAAACAGCACAAAGGCAAAGATAGGATTGAAGTAACAGTTCCAATGTCTCGTGCAGCAATGCAAGCAGCTGCCCAAGATCGAATAAAAAGAATTAATTCTGAGTTTGAGGAAGGATTTAACTTTCTAGAAAATTACCAAAAATCAGTTACGGTGTTCGGTTCATCAGTAGTAAATGAGGATAACGAGTTCTACAAAATGGCAATGTCGCTTTGCAAGCGAATTTCAAGTGAACTCAAGTGTGCAGTAGTTACGGGTGGCGGTCCAGGAATCATGGAGGCTGCAAACCGAGGTGCGTATGAAGCCGAGGGCCAGTCACTTGGTATCACTATTAAACTTCCGCGTGAACAGGTAACAAATCCATATCTCACAGACCAAATCGCACTTCAATACTTTTTTGCTAGGAAAGTACTTCTTTCTTTTTCTGCAGAAGTTTTTCTCTTCTTCCCGGGTGGATATGGAACACTTGATGAACTTTTTGAAATTCTCACTCTCGTTCAAACACGAAAAATTCGATCAATTCCAATTGTTCTCGTTGGTTCAGAATATTGGAAACCGTTTGAAAAATTCCTCTTCGATAACATACTGAGCAGGGGCATGATTGATGATGCCGACATTTCACTGTTCACCATCGAAGACAACGAAGACAAAATTCTAGACCTTATTAGAAACGCTCCTGAACGAAACGAATACTAATGCCCGAACTCTCCAAGAAACAATGCGTGCCGTGCCACGAGAAAACCGGCAAACTGGAACAAACTGAGGCCACACATCTCCTTGAGGAGTTGAATAAATGGAAAATCATTGAGGACAAGCACATTGAGAAGACCATGGTGTTTAAGGATTTTGCGTCAGCCCTCGCTTTTGTAAATAAGGTTGGTGAAATTGCCGAAAAAGAAAATCATCATCCTGACATCACCCTCTTTAACTGGAATAGAGTAAAATTTATTCTTTCTACACATTCAATTCAGGGACTTTCTGAGAATGACTTTATACTTGCGGCCAAGATTGATGAGCTTGCACAATAACAAGCTTGAGATAGAAATGTGCTAAAATAAAACCCTTGTTTTGGTGTTGAGGGAATGTATCTATGACAAAACCTCTAACTATTGTTCATATTGCTTCGGAAGTTGAACCGTTTACAAAAAGTGGCGGACTCGCCAATGTACTCGGCTCCTTACCGAAGGCTCACAAGGAGCTTGGACATACAGTGTGCATTATTACTCCGTATTATGAGGGATTGGTTAACCTCGGGGATCACAAGCTTGAAACTATCGGTGAGGATGAATTAATCGAACTAACCAAAGACATCTGGGAAAAGGTCACCTACTACAAAACAACAAGCGACGGGGTTGATATCTATTTTGTTGCGAGTAAAAAATACTTCGGACCTCGAGAAACACTGTATGGAGCAAAAAACGACAACGCTCGATTCATGGTTTTTGATGTTGGCGCTATGCAGCTTTTGAAGAAGATTAATATTCAGCCCGATGTTCTTCATTGTCATGACTGGCACACAGGATTAATTCCCTATTTTCTTAAGTGGCGTTTCCGAAAAGATCCATTCTGGAAGAATACCGCGTCGCTTTATACAATTCACAATCTTTCATATCAGCTTGGCCATAATTGGTGGGAAATTCC
>DATGWK010000024.1:0-1761 GCA_035299525.1 Candidatus Nanoarchaeia archaeon | reverse complement strand
ATAACAAAAGAAAAACCCGGCCACCTTGGGGAATGGCCGGGTTTGGCGGAGGGGCACCGCCAGGGGAGATCAGGGTTTCGGTTGGTTGTTGGTGTGTTTCTGAACATCTCTCGAGTACTGTGCATCGATCGTTTTGTAGCTGGAGTTAAGCTTTCCGTGGTGTTCGATTACCGATGCGGTGCACTCGATGCTCATCTTCGACGAATCCATCGAGATACGCTCGAGACTTGTCGACTGCAAGACAAGGATCTTGTCTGAGTTCGACACGACCTTGTAGGTGCCTGCAACGAGCTTGTGTGGTACGTTGCAGTTTTTGATTTGGACGACAATGTAGTCGTCAACAACCGGCACCGTTGTGGTGTTGTCGGCGTTGATGAAGCTGACCGCGTCCTTGGGCTTGGAAAACTGCGGGACCACGATGAGTCCAATGATCGCAAGAACAACGACGACGATCATGACTTCAACCAGCGTAATGGCCTTTCGGTGCATATGCCTCTCCTTTGAAAGAACGTTTTGTGACGAAGCGTCACGAGAATTACTAGTGTGAAAATATCACTGTTTTTTCAGTGGGTCAATTTATTCAAAATGAATTTCTTTTCCTGATTTCTCCGAAAGTTCCTTGAGAACAGGATGTTTGTCTAAACTCGGATTGAGCGCCAAAAGATCGTGTGCTTCACGTCGGGCGGCTTCAACCATTTTGATATTTTTGATTCCTTCCATTGCAAGATCTGAGATGCCCCATTGTTTGCGACCATAGAGTTCACCAGCACCACGTTGGGCAAGATCAAACTCCGCGAGCTCAAAACCGTTTTGTGCAGAAACGAATGCGTTGAGTCGATCAATCGTTTTACCAGATTTATGATCAGCGAAAACATAACAATATGCCTGATGTGTGCTTCGTAAAACACGACCACGAAGCTGATGGAGTTGTGAGAGACCAAACCGTTCTCCACCTTCGATTATGATAACGGTTGCATTTGGTACGTTCACACCAACTTCGACAACAGACGTGGCAACAAGGATGTCGATCTTCTTTGCTTTGAAATCGAGCATGACTTTTTCTTTTGCATCAGTACTCATCTTGCTGTGAAGAATTCCAATAGTGTATTGAGGAAACACCTTCTTCTTGAGTCGCTGGGCTTCTTCGGTAACCGACTTGAGGTTCAAGGTTTGTTCTTTATCAGGATCTGGTTCATTGATCCGAGGGCAGATGACATATGCTTGCCGGCCAGTTTTGAGTTCAAACCTAATTTTTTCGTACACGTTCTCTCGTCCGTCAGGTAGCACAATTTCTGTAATTACAGGTTTTCGTCCGGCGGGCATTTCATCGAGCAGTGTTAAATCCAAATCTCCATAAATAGTGAGCGCAAGTGTGCGGGGAATTGGAGTTGCAGTCATTGAGAGTAAATGTGGCGCAAAATCCTCCTTCTTTCGAAGTTTTTGTCGCTGAGCGGTACCGAAACGGTGTTGCTCGTCGATAATAATGTACGCAAGATTTTTGAACTTCACAGTTTTCTGGATCAATGCATGAGTTCCAACAAGAATCGGAATATCGCCACTCTCAACCCATTTCAAAAGTTGTGTGCGAGAAATATCTGTGGCCTGCGTCGGGTTGATCTTTGAAGGGAATTTTTTGCAGCCCGAACCGGTAATTAATCCAATGTTGATGTTCATGTACGCAAAGAACTGAATGAATGATTCAAAGTGTTGTGTGGCAAGAATTTCTGTCGGTGCCATATAGGCAGTTTGGAGTCGACCAAA
>DATGWK010000023.1:0-3496 GCA_035299525.1 Candidatus Nanoarchaeia archaeon | reverse complement strand
CAAGGGGAGCCATCAAAGAACAGGTAAGTGCTTCATCTTCTTCTCTAAATTTCCCTCCCAAAATTAGACCAAATGGTGTCTCATGAAAAACAAGACCATCTCGTCGAAACAAAAATCGTCGTCGACAATTATAAACATCATCAATTCCCAAAATCAAAGCAAATTCCAAATGGGTCTTATCATTCATCAATAATTCTTGATCAGCCAAACGAGTTTCATATTCTTTCAACCAATTCGGCGTAAAATCAGGTCGTGAAGTCTTCCACGAGACTTCAGTTCGACAAAATAGAGGAGTAATGGTCAAAGTTGATCCATCGTTCATCACATCATTCAGTCCTTGTAAAGTAACTGTCACTCGTTCAGTAATAAGAATCGGCATTGCTCCTGAGACGCCCCTAATACGTAGTGGTTTAATAGAGGTCGTCTTTGCACGAGACGCAAATTCAGCAGGAAGAATGAGCATAGAATGTTGCGCTCCGGGGTCAAAAAGCAGGCGTAATTTCAAAATAAGATTGTCAATGCCCGTCATTTGTACTTGAGCCGTTTCTAAGAAAGCAGGCTGTTCACACGAAAGAAGAGGTTCAGAACCATTAAAGATTTGATGAGTAGTCATAATAGTAGTACTTAACGCAGCAACTTCTTCTACCTCTTCGTCTGGTTCACTTTCGGATAGTCAGGGCAGAGGAGGAGGAGGGAATGGAATTATTGCAGGTGGCGGAAATGGAATCAAAAATCCAGAAGCTGTATTCACCGTAGCTTCCTTCTTCGATTCGACTCTTGATGGCTTCACAGTGCCAACCAATGGAGCGCCGGCTTCAGATCCTTGACGCAAGCAAATAAAGGTAATATGCTTGATCGTCGCATTTGGACAATCGTGGCATTGGCACGGTTTCGGACAATCAGCCGCACGATGGCCTTTGGCCAAACAATTAAAGCACTTTCCTTGTTCGAGAAGTTTCTGTCGTTTCTCCTGTTTCGATAAAGGACACAAATAGGTCTTATGATTGCCACCATCAAATGAACAACCATAACGAATTCGTTCCGTCGAGTTCTCAGTCTTTACAGGGACTGCCGCTGCAGCCTTTGGCTGATTCGAACCCTTGGAATTCTTATCAGAGGGTGTAACCAACACCTTCTCTTTGTCTCCTTTTAAGGATGTTTGTTCAGTCCGTTTCGATGATTGTTCGATCCCTCCAACTTGGGAGGTTTGTCCTTGAACGGTACTGACAGCCGCCGTAGCCGTGCGTACCGTCGTCTTCAATTCATTCACTTCAGGAAGGTCAATCAGCGTTTCACCTCGAATCGAAGCCTCTTGCATCAGTTTGTCAATTGCATAACAAACATAATGATTCAAAGCTCCAACGGGTTCAGAAAGATAAAAATCTTCTTGAATATTCTTCGGAATACGAAAAGTCATGCTGTAATCCCGAAAAACTCCTGGATGGAGTTTCTTCATAATGGCACGCATAACTTCAATCGCTGCCTGTTTCTCGGGCTCACCGAAAGAGGTAAGTCGAGTAAATAAAGCCATCATCAACGTCAAGTACGCGATATTCGTCTTCGGACTGTCTAAGTCATCTGGAGCGGCTGTAACAATAGCCGAGCGTACCTTATATTTTTCATCCGCTGCAAACCCTTGCCCGAAACGAGCAAACATGAACCGCAGAACGTAATCATAACCTTCTTTCGAACATGTCTTCATCAATGGTTCAATAATTGTCAATGCCGGCGGCTTGCAAATGCGAGCCAATGCCTGCATTTTTTCTTCATTTGAAGCCACGCTTCGATGCAACACATGAACTCGCTTCCGAAACTGATCCCATACCATATTCCATGGAACATCTCCTGGAGCACCAGAAAACTTAAAAAGATGCGGTTCAATCATCTTCTCAAAATGCGTCATAAATGACTTGGTCTTTGACAACTTAATTTTCTGATATTTTCGTACTTTCAAGGTCCGGTTAATATCTTGACCGTGCTTGGCCGTCCTTGTTCGATATGGCAAATACGATGACTTCAAAGAAGCCAAAGGTTCCGTTCCTCTTTCAAGATTTTGCTCGTCAACAGAAGAGCCAGAAATTGAGCCACTTGTTTCGTCGGTACCAGACGACATCGAAGAGGCACTGGAAGAACTTGACACAGTTCGACGCCTCTTTGGCTTAAACTTCATACTCGGATTTCCCTTTCTTTTCCTCCATTCACAACACAACTCTTGATTAAAGAGATGACCAGACAAATTCACAAAGAAAATGCCTAGTTCATTCTGAAACGTTGTATCATCGCCCATTGCATCCAGACGGGCAACTGTATCAACGAACGAAAAAAAGCGACATCTTTCCAGCGTATTCACTTGCCAAGCTGGATATGCTTGAATCACTTGGTCATAGGTTCTCTTTGCTTCAAGCAAAACTTCAGACAAATGATGAAACGTATTCCGCATCTCAATAAATTGAGAACTTTGCTGATTGGGCACATGATGGGCGTACTCATCAACAAAACCACGTATCATCGTCAATTCTTCTTCAAAAGGTAGAATAGTGGCTAAACCACCGATAGGTATTGCTGCAGCACCACTCATAGATGAGGCAATTCCAGCTGAAATCGCTGGTCCTCCTATTCCAACCAAATTTGATCCGATATTTGATTGAACAGTAGTATTGCTTGCAGCAACCCCCCCGCTTTTTGATAGCAGAATTCGTCTCACCGGTCTTTGACGTATATTCCTCAAACGTCTTCGTACGACCCCCCTGCCTCTGGGAGTCGTATCAGTCCTTGCTATCGGACTTCTTCTTGCAGCCCCCCTGGCTACACCTCTTGAGCCACGAGGAGCTACACGTATCGCTCTTGCCACCGAATGACCTGAGGGTAACACTTGAGACATATTTACAGGACTGGGGCTGCTACCTCTTGGAGTAGCCCTTCCTCTTCGCCGAGCAGGCATAATCACCGTCAATGAAAATAATTAACACATCGAAAACGTGGTAAGCATTCGTGCCCCACGTTGGGCGCCAATTTTGTGGGAGAAAGAACACGATCCGCAGGATAGAACTAGTGAAGTCTATGATCCAGACTTCTTCCTCGACTAATCCTTTGTGAAAGCCCACAAACTTTCACCTGAGGTCGTTGTTTCCAATTATATTACGATGTCCTTTCAACTCTCGTCACAGAGTTGTTCGATAAATTTATTCAGACTTCGTTTTCCAAATAAAACTCACATTGCCCACTACATAACTCGGGCGTTTACTTCGTACATCCGCTCAGTACAACGATTCACGAGCTTCTAACTATCCTCTCTTGCAACCAAAACCTCTAGCCCTTTCACGAGGCAGTTTCTTTTCCACGCTAACCTCAAAGTGATGACAGCAAATCAACAACCACAGCAGGCACACCAGAACATACCAAAAAATTCCCCACAAAACCCCCCCCATTAACTTTTTAAAACTAGAAAAGTTAATGTTGGAGGAATACATTCAATAACTAGCGATGGCCATGGCGT
>DATGWK010000022.1:0-2162 GCA_035299525.1 Candidatus Nanoarchaeia archaeon | reverse complement strand
GAAGACCAGCTAGGGTCACACAAGGTCGAACAAATGGAACGTGCTCCAAAATCGCACACTCCATCCGTCAATGGCAATGAAGAAAATCCAATCAACACCAATGCTGCTGCAATTGTGGAAGCCATAATTCCCACTACCGCTTTCCAGCGACAACAGCAAGCAACTGAGCTAATAAGCTCATCATGATGTCATTCAGTGTCTATTCAGGGCAATATTTCGCGCGATCATGCTATCTGCATTGAGCTGCGAAATTCTTTATTGCCCCGGGAGAATGTTATGCCTGACTTAGACCTGTCTATTGGCTTTGTTGTGCCTCGCTTTTACCGGTCTATCTTGTCTATGTGAAAGACCTTGACACACGCCACCAGTACTCATGTACTGATTCCCAGTACAAAGTACCTGCAGGCTGTGACATCAAACCTTGTCCCTAACCTCTGCCAAAATCTACCTGCAGCTGGTCTACTGCCAACCTGAAACCTCATGATCCTACAACCCAATTCCCGAGTATATAAACCCTGAGGTGCCTATGGTCAGTAGGCTCAAACGGTAAAGAGTCTCCTACCATCAACAACTGGCTCACTGGCTGAAGAGTCTGAAGGATCACGGAAATACATCCTTATCATCGAAGTGCTGTGTTTCATTCCCTAAAACCCTAAAGAGAGATCGAACCGTAATCTAAGATCCGTAACTGCGCGTATCAATCGAACGAAGTGTCTTGATACTACACGCATTACAATTGGTGCCACGACCTATCTCTTTTTGCGTTAGAGGGAGGACCGTCCATGTGTGAATTCGTGAAAATCGTGTGTACTTTTCAACTGTGATCAAGTTAATATTGATAACCAGACTTTAATTACATAAATTTCTGAATAAATTAAGATTTGAAAAACTTCAATTATGAGTTCCAACGAAAAAATCGTCGCTGCTCGACGTTCCCTTGCAACTGCCACTTTTCAAGATGAAAATGAGAAAAAAGCAATTGAAGCTACCATTACAGAACTTGAAGCAGAATTAGAAAGATTAACGACAGCAGCACAAGCTGGTCAAGCAATTCAGCAAGTTGATTTAAAGAATCCCACAGCAGTTACCGCTTTCCTGAATCGAGAAACATCATTTGAAACCCAAAGAAAGAATCTTAGCAAGCAAGCTAGAACGGAATACCTATCAGGACGATTAACTGATTTTGATTTTCGAGATCCCTCAGTAAAGGAAGAATTAAATTATTGGAAACAAATGGGAAAAGGAAATGAGAAAACTGACATTAAGGCACTTACTGCCATTCCCAGTTTCAACGGCGAATCAGAAGCCGCATGGAGAGCATTCGAAATGCCTTGGCTAATGGCTGTCAAAGATCGTGCCATTACTGAAGAAAATTTAAAAACAACCCTTTATCAAAGATTAACAGGTTCAGCAGCAACCTATTATTTGTCATTACCTCGAGTCCAATCCATGTCTTTTGGAGAAATTCTCCAAGAACTTTGCAATAAATACACAAGTACCCCATTTGCCGCTCAAGGACGAGTCAAAGGAATGACTCAAGGAATTCGAGAATCAGTTTCAGATTTTGCAGCAAGAATGAGAGTTTCTGCAAAAAGTTTCTACCCTCCTGAACCCAGAGAATTAAAGGTTTTAAAAGTTGCCGCAAATATTGAATATGTAATCCCAAATCCCATGAAGGCAGAAGAAGAAAAGGAATATATGATGCAGTACAATCGATCAGAAGCAGCTATCGCTAGTAATTACCTTCAAGGATTATGCCCCGAAATCCAAATGAGGTTAAATGCTAAAAAGTATGAAACATTAAACAAAATTATTCGAGAAGCTGAAGCAGCTGAATGGATGAAGCAATCCATGGATCAAGGTTACCTTCATAATATTGAACAAGTGAATCTGCTTACCCCTCGTTTTGTTAAAAAGAAGACGTTTGAAAAACCGCAAGCCGATTCAAATCAAGCATCAGGATTTTCAAAACTTGGCAATACTAATTCCCGAAAATGCTACGCTTGTGGCGAAGAAAACCATTTTGCATCAGATTGCCCCAATAAAAAACAAGCTGCCCATAGATCTTTTCAGAGATACTCAGCTCGCCAACAATCATTTCAACCAAATCGACGACGTTTTCCCAATAAAGTTGAAACCATGATTAAACCATATTCTCGACG
>DATGWK010000021.1:0-1689 GCA_035299525.1 Candidatus Nanoarchaeia archaeon | reverse complement strand
GGTATTCTTGTTGGCCTTATTCAGGGCTCAGTAGAAGCAGCTCGTACGCAATACACGAGCGACGTTATTATTTCTACCCTTCCAGACAAGGCATACATTGAAAATAGTCCGAACATTATTTCCCTTCTCAATTCCCTACCTGAAACCGAAAGTTTAAGCGCACGATACCTCGAAGGAGTAACACTTGAAGCAAACTACAAAACTCGAAAAGAAACTGACAAGCCAAACATTGCTGCTGCAAATATCATCGGTATCAATCCAGAGGCCGAAGACACTGTAACAGGTCTGTCGAATCTTATTGCGGAAGGATCTTATCTTTCTTCGGGTGACTTCGACCAAGTCATCGTTGGTCAGTATTTACTTAAGCAATATGTCCCATTTGATTCTCCGGGCTTTCTGGCACTTGATAACGTAGAGGTTGGTACAAAAATCCGCATTAAACTTGGAGATGTAACCCGTGAAGTTATCGTAAAAGGAATCTTGGTCAGCAAGGTTGATGAAGTCACACGAAATGTCTACATGGTGGACAATCAACTTCGAAACATTATTGGTCGATCCGATGGAAACGTCGACCAAGTTGTTGTAAAGCTTAAACCGGGAGCAGACCCGATTGTAGTAAGAGAGACTCTTAAGCTTCGAGGTGTCGATGACTATGCAAAAGTTCAGACATATGCCGATGCACAACCACAATTTTTGAAAGATATTATTACAACCTTCAGCATGCTTGGTAACGTCTTCAGCTCAATCGGTCTCATCGTCTCTTCGGTTACAATTTTCATCGTAATCTTTATTAACGCGATTACCCGAAGAAAGTTTATTGGAATCCTCAAGGGTATTGGTATTAATGGACAAGCAATCGAGATCTCGTACATCTTCCAATCGATCTTTTATGCAGTCTTAGGTTCAGCAATCGGCCTTTCGATTCTCTACGGATTTCTTTCGCCATTCATTGCTGCACATCCGATCGACTTCCCGTTTTCTGATGGTATTCTCGTTGCACCGCTGGGAACAACACTCTTCCGAGTTGGACTGCTTGTTGTGTCGACATTAATCGCTGGTTACATTCCCGCTCGAATGATTGTGCGTCGAAACACCCTAGATTCAATTCTTGGCAGAAATACAAAGCAAAAATAACATGATTGAAACACGCAACCTCAAAAGAATATTCAGAAACGGCTCGGTAGAAACTCAGGTTCTCAAGGGTATTGATTTCACTGCAAACGAAGGTGAATTTATCGCAATCATGGGACGATCTGGGGCTGGTAAGAGTACATTTTTGTATCAAATCGGTCTTCTTGATGATCCGACATCTGGTGAAATCATCATCAATAAAAAAAATACACACAATTTTACAGCAGAACAAAAAACGAATTTTCGTCTCAAAGAGTTTGGTTTTGTTTTCCAAGATTATGCATTACTCCCAGAGATGACCGCTCTCGAAAATGTTGCACTTCCCCTTTTGATGCAAAATGTAACCAAAAAGGAAGCCTACAAGAAAGCAGAGGATGCCTTGGTTCGAGTGAAGCTGGGCGCTCGACTCAATAATCTTCCAAGCCAACTCTCTGGTGGTGAACAGCAACGCGTGTCTATCGCTCGTGCAGTTGCCCACGCTCCAAAGATCCTTTTTGCTGACGAACCGACAGCAAATCTTGATAACGAATCATCTCGAACCGTTATGGGAATTTTCCA
>DATGWK010000020.1:0-2680 GCA_035299525.1 Candidatus Nanoarchaeia archaeon | reverse complement strand
TGGCGTGAAAAGGGAAAGGCGTGGACTTCAGTGCAGATGAGGATGCATGAAGAGCAAAGGCTTGTCAAGCTTGCTGATGCGTGCATGCTCGCCTTCTGGCTGCAACATTACTGCAGGATGGCGGCACAACAGAGGATTTTTGTCCGGCTGTACCACTTCGAACGTTTTGCGGAAATCAGACGTGAGTCCACTTATTTTAACATCCTACATTTATTCAAATTTCTGCTAACCAAAGACAATTCCACTTCATGAGTGAGAAAAATGAATATCCTGAACGACGTTATTGCAACATTGTAGACGTATTTCTGCTTTCAACAGAAGTCGAATGTTTGTGAAACAACCTTCCTAGCTTGTTCCTTATGAAGAAAAAATGAACCGAACATCAAAATATGATCGAACCATCACCGATTCCTTTCCAAAATTTGTTGCCTTCCCGTATCACTCATTCAGAATATGATCCAGTACGAGGAAAAAAGTCAATTTTAGTCAACCCAACTTCATCCTTCGAGCAGTCTGAATGTCGGAGAACGGCTTTCGTCGAAAGTGTGCCAGTTTGGCACCCGTCCACACTGTGGACACGCCACAGGAAATCTGAACAGATACACGTCTCCGCACGCCGCTTCCAGTCCCAACGATCTGGAGGGATTGATTGTAGTTCACTTTAATGAAACAAGTACAAAATGTCATTGAAATAAATCATACAGAAACGCGTACCTGGCAGCCTCACTTGAAATTTTCTGCTCAAACCACTGAAATGCACAGTCCACATGCATTTCATGCCCACAAATAACCATTTGCCCGATTAGAGCGTTCTGTAAACTGCAGCCGAG
Source organism: Candidatus Nanoarchaeia archaeon (assembly GCA_035299525.1). GTDB lineage: Bacteria > Patescibacteriota > Minisyncoccia > Phycocordibacterales > DATGWK01 > JAHFLV01. Next base: position 1,850 of record DATGWK010000020.1, on the reverse strand, counting down.
TGCTGCACAAGCCAAAATCCTTGACATTTCTTTCAGTCCAACAGTTCGATGCAAGTAACTCAGATGATCTGTCGTGGTTCTTGCTTGATCAACGATCGAGTGCTCCTAGAGACCTGCACAGGACAAGCGTGTTGTCTGTTGTTCTCATACTTCCTCAGAATAGCTGAAAAAAAGTTACAAAAACAGCACTGTACCTCATCCTCGCGTCATTTATTGCCCCGTATTTGTTGAAAACAACATCGGGTCCACCCTATGCCAAAAAAACAACAACGTCTTGCTTTTCCACTGAGAATCGCAAGTTTCGTGTTCATCATCTTCCCAAGGACACCTTGGGTGTTGCATACCAGGGACTCAATTTTTTTCTTCAGTTTGTACAGTTTAAGCATGTTTCACTAGCAAAAAACGTAATTCCGAAGAATTTGTTTTCCGTTTCTTCATTCAGGCATGGTTGAAGCCATCACCTTCGACCGCTTGGCTAGCGAAGGATTCACCGTCAACAAGTCACGATCGTCGAACAAGGCCACGGCGAAGAAGCATCAAGAGTGAAAGGTAAAAGATGAATCGAGGAAGAAAGCCAGGGAAATTGGAAGAACTGTTACAGCTGTAATGTCAAGAAGAGCGGCTGCGGAAAGAACGGTTTGCTTCACGAAGGTTGTCGAAACGAAGCTGAACATTACAAACAGTGAGGCGAGGCTCATCTTCGGTTCAGTCAGATCCGGTAAGCTATTAATGTCTTCATTCACGGATGCGACGGAAAACATTTTCTATGAAATCTTTCTTTTTGGAAAAATTGCAGTGCGACAGTATGTCGAAGCTGCGGACAGACGGTCCAAGCGGTTTAACGACGACAACAACGATGATGAACGTCCACGTCCTCGATCTCAGAAGAAGCGAAAGCCATCTTCAAAGAAGTCAAGGAAGACAGGCTTATTTTCGGACAACGACAACGATGACGACGACGACAAAAACAACAACAACACTACCCCAAACACGAGGAGGACGAGTACTCAATTCGGGTCGAAGAGGGCCCGTGTTGGGGACAACGCTTCCGTGGAATTATCTTCACCCAACAAGGAAATGTGGAGGAACCAACTTGATCAACTTCGGGAACAAAGGAGTAGGAGAATGGCGATGATGGCTGCACCCCCAGGGCCAACTGACACGAGGTTGGTGGTCCGTGAAGAAGAAGAACCACTGGTGGCACCAACTGAAAACCGTCCGCCAACTCCTCTACCAGGAGAAGAAGCCCAACCTGTTGGGCTTCCTCCTCCACAGGAAGATGGGAGTCCTCGTCCGTCCGGTGAAGAAGATAAAGAACAATCACCGATGGTTCCAGCTAACAACCGTTCGCCGTCTGCTGAACGAGAAAAAGAAGATAACAGCCAGAATTCTCAGCTGATGTCACCAGTCACGGTCAAGGATGAGGAGAACGAGAAGAAGATTCCATCACCACGACGATCACCGCCAGAAGTCGTCACACTCTCTTCCTCTGATGATGAAGATGAAGATGAAGAGGACAACGTTAAATACAAAGCTGAACAGGGTGAAGGTTCCTCAGGTTAGATATTCGTCTTCTATAACTTTGAAGTTCTAATTAATCACGAGTAAAAATGAGGGGTTAAATGAATCTCTATACCGTCGTCTGTTTTGTGACAATTGTTCACCTGAGTGGTGTTTAAAATGAAGACAATGTGTTACGTTCATTCATGATCATCATGTACTCTTTTCCTCTTCACAGAAGTCATCACACTCTCTTCCTCTGATGATGAAGATGAAGAGGACAACGTCAAATACAAAGCTGAACAGGGTGAAGGTTCCTCAGGTTAGATATTCGTCTTCTATAACTTTGA
>DATGWK010000019.1:0-4165 GCA_035299525.1 Candidatus Nanoarchaeia archaeon | reverse complement strand
AATCGAAATATAAGGTTTATATTATCGACGAAGTACACATGCTTACGAAGGAGGCGTTCAATGCACTCCTCAAAACGCTCGAAGAACCTCCGGCTCACGCCGTTTTCATCCTTGCAACTACTGAAATAGAAAAATTACCGGAAACAGTCGTCTCTCGATGCCAGACATTTACATTCAAGAAGCCAAACCAGGCAATGCTCAGGGAGGCAACGCTTGCAACTGCAAAGAAGGAAGGTTTTACACTTGAGCCGGCTGCGGGGGATTTGATTGCAATTCTTGGCGATGGATCATTTCGTGACACACATGGCATTTTGCAGAAGGTAATCTCTGCGTCAAAAGATAAAAAGATTTCTCGAGAAGAAGTTGAAATTGTGACCGGTGCGCCAAAGAACTCAATTGTGAATGCATTCATTGATTCGATTGCTGAGGGAAGAGTAGAAAAAGGAATCGAAGCCCTTCATTCTGCTGCAGAGAATAATATCGATATGGTTATTTTTACAAAGCTTATTCTCGAGAAACTTCGGTTCATTCTTCTTATTGGAAATGCTCCGGACATAGCAAAATCAATCCAAGAACGCGTGTCTCCAGAAGATTTTGAATATTTAAACACTCTCGCCAAGGCAAAGAATAAGAATCTTTCTTTTGAAACATTACTCGAACTCCTTAAGGCAAGTCAGCTTGTAGGTCGGGCATTTATTCCAGAGTTGCCGCTTGAATTGGCGTTGATGAAGATTGTTAAAACTAATTAGTTTTGGATCTAATCAACTCTTCTTTTTCCTCCCGTTTCAATCTTTTGATCTCAGCTTCTCGTTTACGAGCGCTTGCGTACGTTTTGTGGACTTCCGAGTACTGTAATTTTACCGGTCGGCGGATCTTTGTATAATGTGCACCGTTTTTTGAATGGTTGTGTTGGTGTAGGCGACGCTCTAGATTGTTCGTAGATCCAGCATATAGGCTTTTATCCTTACATTTGAGAATGTAGACATAGTACATACGTATAAGTTTTTCACCTTGCGTAGATTACGCAAGGAAAATCGAAGGGCTGCCGGACTTGGAATCGAACCAAGATAAAGAGATCCAAAGTCTCTTGTCCTACCTTTAGACGATCCGGCAATAGGTCTATACTCTAACGCGCAGGACCACATTATACAATAATTGAGAAGAAAACCACTGATTAAAGGCTATGTACGGTGCTATACTATTTTCATGAAAAATTTTTTTAGAGATGTTAAGGATTCTTTTTACAATCCTACCTTTTATTCAAATCTTGCGAGCCGAAAGGTCTCAAACGCGATTCTTTTCTTGCTAGCTGTCACCGCGATTAGTATTTTCGTTCTTACGATTAATATCGTCGTTCAGGTAATTCCAGAAATAAAAAAGATTAACCCAACTGAATTCGTTGAAAATGTCTATCCAGAAGGGCTTGAGATCAAGATCAAAGACGGTATCGCATCTTCGAACGTGGAGGAACCGTATGTCATTTCTAACAAAGACATTGATTCACACGATACATCCGAAGAAAATTTGATTACTATTTATACTCAAAAGGAAGACATTTCTTTGAATGAAATCGAATCGCTCAACTCGCTTGTTGTTTTGACTCAAACTGATCTTGTGGCGGAAAAGTCAGATGGGGAACTCAGAATCTTTTCTCTTGAGGGGGTTAAAGATTTCACAATTAACAAAGAGAATGTTTCCAACATCTTGAATAAACTTCTTAAGTGGCTGCCGCTTTTCCTTGTGCTGGTTGTGGTCTTTGGCTGGGCATTGGTTACTACATTTAGTTTTGCTGCAACACTCGTTATTTTGTTCCTCTTGGCCCTTATTCCATTCTTTGTTGCAAAGCTCAAGAAGCAAGCGCTTTCTTACAAACAGTCGTATATCACCGCATTGTTCATGATGGCTCCAGTTATTATTCTCGAAACATTCCTTACAATTATTTTTGCTGCCACACTTCCGTTTTGGGCCACATTACTCATTCTTGTTCTTCTTGCGTGGCTCAACATTAGAAAGGTAAGTGTCTTAATCTGAGATTCACAGCACCCATCATCTATCCTCATGCGGGGCGGCTAATTCGTTCTCTTTTGGTTCCCGATAGGTATAATCAGTAAATACATGAGGATTCTTCGACCTGTACATATGCGGTGTTTTATGCTGAGTATTCTTTCGTTTTTTGCGCTCGTGTCTTTCCCCGCGCATTCTTTCGCTCAGCTTTTTGCGGGAGGTGGGGTCGAGGGAGATCCGTACATCATTGAGGATTGTGATGATCTCGAGTCAATAAATCTTGAGCTTGAGGCTCATTACAAAATTTCTGATGAGGCTAATGATTTGGAATGTTTGACCGAGGTGTTTCCAATAGCGCGTCAAATGAGCGGAAGTGAACTCGCTCCAGGCTTTGAAGGTTTTAAGGGGGTGTTTGATGGAAATGATCGTCGCATCACATACAACATCGAGTCCATTGGACCAGAGCAAAATTATGTTGGCCTTTTTGGCTATATCAATGGTGCTACGATAAAAAACCTCGATATTTCAATAAGTGGTTTAGTCGGAATAAACAATATCGGTTCACTCGCTGGTAGGGCTGTTGATTCAAGTATTATTCGTGTGACTTCTAATTCTGATGTCACAGCGGCAGGTGACAATATTGGTGGACTCATTGGAACTATGGAAGGGGGGTCATCGATTGTTGGTAGTAGCTATGAAGGCACAATTGATTCCGAGGGTTCATCTGTTGGTGGACTCGTGGGTCGTGCAGAGGGTGTGGGTGGCGCAGAAGTAGTCATTAATCGATCGTATGTGCTCGGAGAGGTGTCGGGTATAAATAGGGTCGGTGGTCTCGTTGGTCAGCTTCTTGGTAGTATTGAAAATTCGTACGCAGATGCAGGTGTGAATGGTCAGGGGTATGTCGGTGGTCTTGTTGGTATGCATACCGGTGGAAATATCTCGAACACGTATTCTCACGGTGCGATTTTTGCTGAGGGGTATGTTGGAGGAATTGTTGGACAGGTTACTTCTGACACGGTTACGATATCCAATTCGTTTGCTGCAACTAATTTTCCTGGAGTGCCAGCGAGACAGGGTGCGGTCGTTGGAGACGTTGATTCAACTGCTGAGTTTAACAATTCATATTGGGATTTAACCCTCCACACATCTTTGAACGAGTGCTATTTCTCGAGCGGATTTTTAGTTGAGGGTTGTAGTGCTGTTGATACTACCGGTAATGCTGGTTACTGGAAAGACGTTAGCAATCAACCACTTGGGGAATGGGATTTTAGCGATATTTGGACAGGAACATCTGAGACAAATTATCCTAAGCTTCTTGCGTATAGCGAACCTCCGGTGGCAACTCAACCTGATCAGGTAGTGGGTCTTACCACGTCTGGGCTGACCGAAACCTCCGTTGTTCTTGGTTGGACCACGCCCGCCGATGGTGGTTCAGCAATAACAGACTACTCTATACGGTGGCGAATACTTGGTGGTGTTAGCTGGACCACGATTCCGCACGCTGCCTCGACAAATACTCAGATTAATTTAACAGGACTTACAGCCGGAACTACGTATGAGTTCCAGGTTGCTGCGGTAAACGCGATTGGTTTTGGCCCTTTTTCTAACCCCTTGAGCTTTACCACGACTGCAATAGTTGTAGATGATGAACCAGAAAGAAGTCCTGGACAGAAAATTATCTTACCCACCTTTAGCCAAAGCGCCTCTAATTTAGTATCTGGACAGCTAACTCAGTTGCGAGTGTTGCTTGAAAAAATGTTAGTTGATCTCGAAAGTACTTCAGGTTTGTTTACACGCGACCTTTACTTGGGCATGTATGGAAGCGATGTTAAGAAACTTCAAGAATTTTTAGTTACTGAAAATACTGGTCCAGCATCTTTGGCACTTGGGGCTGTTGAGAGGACAGAATATTTCGGTGTTCTCACGCAAGCAGCAGTGGCAGAATTTCAGAGGGCGCATGGAATTACACCTGACGAAGGATACTTTGGACCAAAAACCAGGACCCTAATACATTCTCGTCTGCAACAACGGTGATATGATTGAGTCGTTGTATATGATTAGATCATCTTCATTTTTGCGATTTATTGTTTCTGTTGCGACACCGCTCTTAGCTGGATTTATTGGTTCATTTTTTACTTTTTCTTCTGTAGCAACCTGGTAT
>DATGWK010000018.1:0-2726 GCA_035299525.1 Candidatus Nanoarchaeia archaeon | reverse complement strand
GCACACAAAGCCCTTGGTCTACGACACTACTCACGATCTGATTTTATTGTGACAAAACGCGGTGTCTATATTCTCGAAACAAACACATTACCTGGAATGACATCAGCATCACTTTTCCCAAAAGCGCTTTCAGTGGCCGGTATTTCTGTCGGTGAATTTCTCGATCATATTATCGAACTCGCACTGAGCAAGCGTTAAACAACCGGAGTAGTTGTTTCTGCTTTTGGCTTAGTAAAAATATATATTGTACCGAGGATGAAGAGGGCGATCGAAGTCGCTGCAGAGATCATGCAGTAGAAGCAGATATTTTTAATAATGAAAAGCTGAAGGCTTACGAACCACAATGTCGCAAAGAGGCCAAGAAATGTTCCCCAGGAAGTAATGCGAAGAATTTTTTCTTTCTTGGTAAGAAGAAAGAAGGTTGAAAGTACCACTATCGCAAGGTAGTAGAGTGTGCCGAGAAGGGCGACTGAGACACCACCAATTTTACTCCATGAGCTCGTAAGAACCGTTTCGCATCCGGATGAAACGAAACAAGGGGGAACTATGTTTAGACTGTCTTGAATGGTGAGGTACGTTGCATCAGCAAAACCAATAAGTGCAATACTGAGAAAGAAAACTGCAAAGATTTTTTGAGATTTCATATTATCGTGACCACACTGACTGATTCTTGAAAATCAACTGGTACATTTCCCAGAATTTACCCTGTTTGCCAGCTGCTTCTGAAGCTCGGGCCATGGTTTCAGCGTATGGGTGAATGCCTGTCAGTGGAAAGTGTCGGTATACGAATGCAACCCTGTCTTTGTATTCATCCATGACACGTTCGATCATGGGGAAGTATGCTGCGCACGCAGGACACTGGAAGTCGCTGTATTCCACGAGTATTACTTGTGAGTCTTTTTTGCCCTTTACCCAATCATCAGCGGTAACTACGTTGGGGATGGTTGCGTTGCCTTCGGTAGAAGGTACGACTGGTTTGCCAGCAAGTGCATTATCAAGGATTGTTTTAAAGTCTTCTACCGTTCGAGGATTATCAATTTGTACTCCATTCAGGAAGAAGGTTGGGGTATACTCGATCGGAATTTTTTGACCATCAGTAATATTCTTCTGAAGTTTTTCTTTGATGGCAGACGATTCCATATCCTGAACGAACTGGTCAGTATTAAGGTTTAACTGTTGTGCATATGAAAACACCGTCTCTTTAATTCGATTAGCTGCGGCGTTTTGGTTACGCTGAGCCATATAAACCATACCAGCAATAATTGCTGCTGTACCAAGGAAAATTACTGCCCAAATCGCAATCTGCTTACCCATGCCTGTTGTGTTTGTATCCATAGTAAAATGGAGTTTACCATTTTTCCCCAGTCTCGAACAATGTATTTGCCAAGTGCCTTTTTTCTCAATATACTGTGTCGCACGGGTTCTCAGGGAACCAAATAGTCAAAATACGGGACCTTAGCTTAGTTGTAGCACCTTATGAAAACAACTAAAATAAGTGCTGACGTATATGGGCCCTTAGCTTAGTTGGTAGAGCGCCTCATTTGCAATGAGGAGGTCAGGAGTTCGAATCTCCTAGGGTCCACAAACAAAAAGTCCCCACTTGGGGACTTTTTTGTCTCCGAGAAATAAGTGCGAAATTCTTTGCTATGCTTATACAAGTACTATGAAATTTTCAAATCCAAAACTTAGTTTATTTTTAGCAGTTTCTCTGTGCGTCATTTTGGCAGTTGTGGTGACCGTTTTTTCGGTGCGTGTCTCTTGGGATCCGAATAATCGTACAGTGGCTCAAATTATGTTTGCTGATTATGCCTCTATTGATGACGGACAGTTTATAAATACATACCCAGATTCTCGTATAGAGCAGGTGGAATGTGACCGAAATATTAATTGCCGATCACCAAAGGTCAGTCTTAAATTCGAAGGAAAGACGGTCGACATCGGAAGTGTTGCGGCCGGTTCACGTATAACCAAATCTATACCCGTCGCATATGCGGGGAGTGCGGTCGCAACCAATGTTTCCTTTACTACTGCGGCGCCATTTAGCGTCATGTCCACAACATGTGGAACCAAGGTTCGTTCGAACTGTACGGTCACCATCGGGTACATTCCAACAACAATCGATGCGGCAGGACAGGTCGGTACGCTCACTATGAGGTACTACAACGGCTCGTATATGGACACGAAAGTCATAACCCTCACCGGAAAGGGTCTCACCAATGATTTCAGTAAGGTGCTTCTTGTATACAATACAAACTCGTCAGATTCAGTATCTCTTAAGAATTATTATTTGAGTAAACGACCGGGCGTTGCGCCAATAAATACTCTTGGGATTGCAACAACGGTGGGGGAGAATATTCCACTCGCTGATTTTGAATCTACAATTCGTACACCAATTGTGAACTGGATGCAGGCCAATAGTTCAAAAGGAGTCAAATACATCATATTGGTGCGAGATATTCCAAGCCGGATTTCCGGTTTTTCTGACAACGAACCGTACCAGACAGTTAGGAGTGTCCAGACACGTCTGGAGAGTGCAAAAAGAGATCTCTCACTGGTACCATTATCAGCTTGGAGTTTTGAATTATATTCTGCTCAGCCATATAGTCCTGCAACATATCCCGGAACCCTGGCGCTTGTGACACATCTCGATATGGGTTCTGTTGCTGCTACCAAGGCTTACATTGATAAGTTGGCGCTAGTGCACGCAAGCATGACAACACCTAACG
>DATGWK010000017.1:0-3877 GCA_035299525.1 Candidatus Nanoarchaeia archaeon | reverse complement strand
ATACCATTTCTGCATGTTTGTGATTTCACTCTGCTGCGCATCGATGATCCCGTTTGCAAGTGAAAGGATTTCCGGACGTTTTGATTTTTCGAGCGCAAGCTTAGCCATTTCGATCGCACCCTCATGATGAGGAATCATTTGTTCAATGAAATGACGGTCAATATTCCCCATCATTTTGTTGTTTTCAGTTCCAACTAAAAATCTACCGTCCATCATTCCCCTTCCAGAAAAAACTACGGGCGATATAAGCATGCCGAGTACCAAACCCGAGACCAAACCAATTACCAATGATTTTGTTTGCATGTGTTTTTATTTAGACAAGAAAGTCGGTCTGTTAATAACACAATTATACCCCTGAACTTGGGGTGGCTAGAGAGAATCGGACTCTCGACTCCGGATCCACAGACCGGGGTTTTACCACTAAACTATAGCCACCATTGTGCGGGCTTATTTAAAAGCATCGCTGTGCGCAGAAGAGGATTTGAACCTCCATGCCCGAAGGGCGCTACCACCTCAAGGTAGTGCGTCTACCAATTTCGCCATCTGCGCATATAAAACATCGAACTTCAACCTTATCGAACCAAACACATACTGATCGCGTTTACTCCGCGTAGGCAAATAATATGTAAAAACCGCACCGTTTACAAGCTAAACACGAGAAAACAAAAACAATGGAGATTATTTTGCTTCAACTGAAGCGGGAGCTGCGGCTACTGGAGCTGAAGCTTCTTCTGTTTCTTCGACAGCTTTAACTGATCGAATGTTTCGCATCTGTCGGCGAACTTCTTTAGCAGCCTTGTCTCGAATGTGGTAAAGCTTTGCCCGTCGAACTTTTGATCGCTTAAGAACTTCAACCTTATCGATCATTGGAGAATAGAGTGGGAAGATCTTTTCTACACCAACTCCGCTAGCCACCTTTCGAACTGTGAATGTTGCACCTGGTTCTGTGCCATGCTTTACGGCCAAAACCAATCCATCAAATGCCTGGAGACGAGTCTTTCCCTTTTCCATAATCTTCTGCCATACCTTTACTGAGTCACCAGCACGAAGACCAAGCTTCTTTCGCTCGCTTGTGTTCACTGTTGAGAGTTTAATTGCTTCTGCCATTAGGAGAATAATGTAACACACGTGCCTATATACCGCAACTCTAGGCAGTACCCTGGCCGTTTTTGAGGGTTTTTATCGCGTTTTCGAAGTCTTCTGGATATGGAGCGGTTGCACCGACCTTCTTCCCATCAATTCCTTTAAAAGAGAGGTTGTACGCATGAAGCGCATGTCGTTTGAAGCCAAGCATTTGAGCATGATTTGGTGCATAGAGCGCATCTGAAACAACTGGGTGATGAATCGCTTTGAAATGAACACGGATCTGATGAGTTCGTCCCGTCTTTGGTTCTGCTTCGACAAAAGAAATTGCTGAAGCGGCATTGTCGCCAAACTTTTCCATAACTCGATAGTTGGTAATCGCCTCGCGCATTTCCCCTCGAGCGCCGCGCTGGGCCGACCACATCCGAAAATCTTTTTTACTTCGACCGATTGGACGATTAATTGTGTCATCTTCTTCGGGCAAAATGCCGTACACGAAGGCGTGATACTTTTTCTCCACTTCCCTATTCTGAAACTTTGCTTTGAGGTCTTCGAATGCTTTTTGATTTTTCGCAACAACCATAACTCCAGAAGTTTCCTTATCCAAACGATGAACAATTCCTGGTCGAGGAATACTTTCTCCACTTTTCAATACCAAAGGCTCACCAACATCTTTCATGTCAGGTCGATTCTTGAGCAACCAGTCAACGAGTGTCGGTTCATCTGACTTTCCATCAGGATGTACCACGAGTCCAGCGGGCTTATTGAAAAGAATGTAGTTATCGTCTTCGTAGAGAATTGGAATTTCCATTGGTGCGCGATGAGGGATTTGAACCCCCGACCTTTCCGGTGTAAACGGACTGCTCTACCACTGAGCTAATCGCGCATGCAAAACGACTACAGAACAATACTAGAGAAACAAGGTTTTTTCAAATTTTGCAAAATGAGATTAAGAACGTACCATTACTGAAGAGGAGGTCTTTATGGCCAAGAAAAGGTCCGCCAAGTCCGCGGCCGTCAACAGTGAAAAATGGAAAACGTGTCACTGTGGATGCCACGTACCGCTCGACGACGGCCAACCCGCAGTGGTTGAATGCAGGTGCTGTTGCAAGGAGTGTTCGCAATGTCACGAAAACATTTCGGGCGACCTCAAGGCGCACAAGCGAGACGTACATTCCACCGCTCTCGTTGAAGCAGCACCCGGCACCTAACCCGCCCAGAAAACCTGTGGCGGGTTTTCTGTTCTCAACAAACCTTCTTCGACAAAAGAAATAACGAGCATATGCTGAATGTGGGGAGTACCTTAGGAGGTCGTATGGCTTCAACTGTTCTGACCACGCCACCACCCGGTTCGGTTGAACAAGTTCCTGTCCGAGACATCCTCGCTATCGCGGGAATTACTTGGACACACACCAGAGACATCACGGACCGATGTACTCGCAACACAGAGAAAGGAGATGTGATTCTAAGGTACGGCAGGAACAGCAATGGGCCCGTCGTAAGACTCGAGTGTGAAGCAACAGTAAGCAAAAGACACTGTCAGTTTCCACCACAACCCACTCAGGCATGGTTGATACACAGAGACTTCACTGAGTGGGCAATCGTTCTTGGCATCGACGCCCTACAGTTAGCAAAGCTCATCATCGAGAACAGCTGACACCGCGACCCCGAGTCGCCACCCGCGCCACAAGCGGGTTTTTTAATTACTTTTATTAAATTGACTCCCAAAAAACTGAGGTGTATGTTTGTATGCGGGTAAACATATAGTCGACAACGCCTAGCGCTACAGGATGTAGCAGAAGGGGGGTGAGGCCATGTTTGAAAGGTACACGGCCATTGTGGCCAGGATGCAAAGCGCAGGGTTATCCTGCGCTTTTTTGTTTGGTTTATTTGAATGGTATCCTTATATCGTAATTATTTTTAATTTGTAGCTATGAATAAAAAGTGGAATATCATATATTGGATTTTTACTATTTGGCTTTCATTGGGTTATCTTTTTGCTTCGTATACCGAACTCGCACGATGGCAACAAGGCATTGATCTCATGCAGCACCTTGGATACCCGCTATATCTTTTGACCATTCTTGGTATTGCCAAGCTTCTTGCTGTTGTTGGTATTTGGCAAAAATTCTCTCCTACTCTGCGTGAATGGGCCTATGCCGGAATCGCTATCAATTTAATCGGTGCAATTGCTTCTCACGCAGCTGTGCAAGACGGTATTGGCTTTTTACCTGCAGCATTCAATCTTTTAATAGCCGCGATTTCGTACATCGCACTCAAGAAACGAACCGGTGACAGAATCTGGTAAATCAAAAACCCGCTACATGGCGGGTTTTTGATTTGCGCCCCCCCCTGGTAAAAATCGAGGCGTCACGAAGTGACAGTATTTAATTTGTGCCTTTGGTAGGAATCGAACCTACATCAATGCCTTAGAAGAGCACTGCTCTATCCATTGAGCTACAAAGGCGAACCTAGACACAATATCAGCGCTAAATTGAAGGGTCAATTTCGTTTGGCGGTGAATTCCTAAATGCCTCGTATTCTTTTTGGCGTGTACTGAAATAATTCTCAGCGTCGAGAATTATTTTCTTTGTTACAACAGTTTCATTATCCTCAACCTCACCTACCGGAGCAAAAAAATCTCCCGCGTTTATTCTCATAAATAAGTATGTGTCAAAGCCAACGACCGTAACAATCAAAATTGTAAACACAATAATCATAACCAACCAATCCTTTTTTACCCGTTCTTCTGAAGTGAGCTTAGGCTTGAAAGCTTTTTTTGATTGGGCTTTTC
>DATGWK010000016.1:0-2583 GCA_035299525.1 Candidatus Nanoarchaeia archaeon | reverse complement strand
CATCACTATACTTTGATTCATAGCCCCAAACATCGGTCTTTGATGTTGAAAGATCGCGGATTTCAACCGGATGAAGCGCATACACATTTCCTTCAGTTCCCTCCATAACACCACAGGTTGCTTCCCGCCCCTTAATAAATTCTTCAACAAGCACAGAATCAGAAAAGTTGAATGCACCCTCAAGACCCTCCTCGTACTCTTCGTAGTTTTTAGCCACTTTTACACCCAGAGAAGAACCAGAAGACGCGGGTTTAATTAATTTAAGATGGGGGTAGTGACTGAGAATACGTTCAATAATACTTGGCTTGTGTTCATGCTTTTTAATCACGAGATGCTCAGGAGTAAGGAGTCCATTTTCACGGAAAAACTTCTTGGCAAGAGGCTTATTCATTGCGATTGCTGAACCCAGGGCTCCAGAGCCTGTAAATGGAACGCGGTGAGCCTCCAAAAGCTGTTGAACTCGTCCGTCTTCACCGTACTGACCGTGCATAGCATTTACCACGACATCAATATGCGGAAAAATTCGTTCAACAGGTCGAGCGACACCATCGATATGCCAGACACCGGAACGATCAACAAAAATATCCTGAACCTCGTAGTTGTTACGATCCCGGAGTGCATCAATAAGATTTTTTCCGGTCTTTAGTGAGACTTCATACTCATCGGATGGTCCTCCACGGAGTACTCCGACTTTCAATTTTCTTTTTTCTCTAGTGCCTGCCATGCTCAATACAACTCATATTGTACATGAATTATGACAAAAAGGTTTTCCCCCTCAGACTTTTATGGTACTTAATAGCAAACCGATGCGATTCACTGTTTGCAAGAAGAATCTCATTCTTGTGATCCTTTACGAGCTTACTGAGTGCAATGTCGTCGTTAAGAATATCTTTTGCTTTGTGTGTTTCATCCTTTACAACAGATACTGTTGGAATAGTGATGTTAATTTTCTTGAGGACTTCTTGGGCGTAGCGTAAATGTGTTTGCCCTCCATCAATAACAATAAGTGATGGCATATACCATTCTGGATGGTTAAAACGGCGCTCCAGGACTTCACCGAGAGCCTTGAGATCATCACCCCTTGTATCCTGACGAATCTTGAACAAACGGTATTCGGATGGCTGCGCTTGGCCATTTTCTACAACCGTCATGACGCCAACTGTATCCCCTCCAGCCATATGTGCAATATCAAATGCCTCAACACGAACACGAGCGACAGTTGGATAATAATTTTTCTCTCGGCGAATGAGTGCAACGTCTTGAATGTGCTGTAGAGCAAAAACCGTCCTTCGAATCATTGCTGCTTTTTCGAATTCTTCATTCTTAGCATACGCTTTCATATCCCTTTCGAGAGACTTGAGCAGTTGCTTTTTCTTACCAGCAAAAAACATCATGAGGTGACGAATAATTTTTGCGTACTCTTCAGCAGAAATTTCCCCGGTACAGACACCTGGACACAACCCAATCTGTCGGTTAAAGCATGACCGTGGATTGGCAGACTGTTCTTCTGCTGGAATACATTTCTGATCTCGGTACGGGAAAATTCGACGAATGATCTTCATGGCTTCGCGAAGCGCACCACTATTTGGAAATGGGCCATAAATCGCCTTATAGAAATCGGGATTGGAATAGGTTGTTTCAACTTCTCGACCTCGAACAATTAATACCTGAGGAAACTTTTCATTTGTAATAACAACTGTATTAAAGCTTTTATCGTCTTTGTCCTTTGTATTGTGGTGAGGCTTGTACCTGCGAATTAAATTTGCCTCAAGAATAAGCGCCTCTAGCACTGTATCTGTTTGAATATGATCAACCTTTTTCGCAAGGTCAATCATTTGTTCGATAAGTTGTCCTCGGGTTTCCAGAATATTTCCAGCAAAATAACTCCTCACTCGACTGCGGAGTGATGTTGCCTTACCGATATACAGAATCTTGCCTCTGCCATCCTTAAACAAATAGACACCAGGCGCATCTGGAAGCTTTTTGAGTTTCTTTAAATTAATCATTTTAGACTCTTTGTGTATGGACTGAATTCCACCGCTCATTTTCGGGGAAACCCGATATTCACTCTCAGGTCCCAAGCGCATGCATGCGGCCTTTTTCTTACTTAATCTTTAACGCACGCTTAAGGTATTTACCAGTGTAAGATTTTTCGTTTCGTGCAACATCTTCTGGTGTACCTTTTGCCACAATTTTGCCTCCACCCTCGCCCCCTTCTGGTCCAATATCGATCACATAGTCTGAGGATTTAATAATATCCATATTGTGCTCGATAACCATGACAGTATTACCACGATTCACAAGTGTTTGAAGAATCTCGATCAATTTTTTTACGTCTTCATAATGCAAACCAATGGTCGGTTCATCAAGGAGGTAAATAGTTTTCTGAACATGTTGTCTATACAGTTCAGCAGAAACTTTTACACGCTGTGCTTCTCCACCCGAAAGTGTTGTTGCCGACTGACCAAGCTCCAGATATCCGAGACCAACTTCGTCCATTGTTTTGAGTCGGTCATAGATTGCTGGAATATCATTAAAGAATTCGAGTGATTCTTCGATTGTCATCTTGAGCACATCGTAAAT
>DATGWK010000015.1:0-3181 GCA_035299525.1 Candidatus Nanoarchaeia archaeon | reverse complement strand
ATACTCAGTTTTTTCTTCGGTTGCCTTCTTGAGCTTCGCTCGAAGATCGGCAATTACATCTTTTGATTTGTGTGCTTCGTGTGCAGCGAATTCGCTGTCTTTCTCTAATTCAATATCCCCTTCTGCTATTTCTTCTTCGTTGTGTAGATCTTTTTCTTCCATAGAAAAATTTTGTATTAGCTTAAACGTCGCGGAGAAAAAAGTCAAAAAACAGGAAACGGGATTAACGCTTTGACCACTGAGGAGACTTTCGAGCCTTCTTCAAACCGAACTTTCGTCGTTCTTTTGCACGAGGATCTCGCTTGAGGAAACCTAATGGTTTAATTTCTTTTCGGAGGGTTTGGTCGTATGCAATAAGGGCACGTGCAATACCGTGTCGGAGTGCCTCTGCTTGTGCATTGATACCACCGCCAGTGATTCGTGCAGTAACTTTGAACTTTACTGGAAGCTTCACTTTAGCGAAAGCGTCCTTAACGATGATCTGGAGTTGGTTTGTCGGGAAGTAGTTCTCCATTTCTCGGTCATTAATACTGAAAGAAGTCTTGCTTGCTTCGTAGATTCGAACACGTGCAATCGCAGTCTTTCGTCGTCCGACTGTTTCGATGTACTTTTCAGTATGTTTCTTTGTAAGTGTTGCTTCCATATTATTCAGTAACGTAAAGATTCTTAATCATGACTGCTCGAAGTTTGTTCTTCGGAAGCATACCATTAACAGTATGTCGGAAAAGCTCCTTGTAACCTTTTTCTTTAATAAATTGGTCGAGATTAATTGTTTTGAGACCGCCGCGGTAACCAGAGTGATGTCGGAACACCATTTCATCCAACTTTTTTGAAGTCACTTTAACCTGAGAGGCGTTCTTGATGTGGACTTTTACTGCCGGTGCTTTGTTTCGCACGAATTTAGTTGTGTTTTTACCCATGAGAATATGAGCTGCTTCTGCTGCAGTTCGTCCAAGTGCTTTGTTTGCTGTATCAATAGTGTATTCCATGGTTTTATACGAATTCAATTACCGCCTGTTTCGCACCGTCAGACTCTCGTCGAACGAGCTTGGTGATACCTCGTCGAGCGGCCAAATCTTGTTTCTTGCCGTTAGTGATCAATCGCTCAATAAAAGGTCGGAGCGCCTTTGCTTTTTCTTCGGTAGTCTGGATTTTACCATCACGAACCAAAGATACGGCCAAAGATCGCATCAACGCCTTGCGCTGACCTCGTTCTCGTCCGAATTTTTTTGTTTTGTTGTGATGTCTCATTTCCTTTTGTGTGAGGGACTATAACACAGACTGGGAGTTACTTCAAAGTCACACCCATATCTTCCAATACCTTCTTGATTTCGCTGATTCCTTTTGCACCCAAGCCTTCGACTTCGAGAATATCTTTCTTCTTCTTTCGAACCAAACCTCCTAATGTTCGGATGTTTGCTGCGGTAAGTGCATTAATTGTTCGTTGAGAGAGCTCGAGGGTTTCGATTCGAGTCTTGAGAGATTCCTGGTCAAGCTCTTTGGTTTCACCAGCATCAGCAGGAGCAACTTCAGAAGAAATAATTTCTTCTTCTTTGAAGCCAACGATAGCCTTGAGCTGATTGATCATAATTTCGATTGCTTTTTCCAAAGCTTCTCGAGGAGAAATTGTACCGTCAGTTTCAATATTGATTCGAAGTCGGTTGAAGTCTGTTCGATCACCAACTCGCATATTTTCTACTTCGTAACTCACCTTTCGAATTGGTGTAAATACTGCATCTACGGTGATTGTGCCGATATCAACTCGATTCTTTTGGAGTGATTCTTTTGAAACGAAACCGAGACCTTTTTCAACAGTAATTTCCATAGAAAGATCTGCGTTTTTGTCTGTAGTGTGGGCAATAACAAGTTCTGGATTCAAGATTGAAACTTGTCCAGGAGCCTTGATATCACCTGCCTTGATTTCCTGTGCACCTTTAATCTTAAGAGTAAGGGTTTGAGGTTCGTCAGTAAGCATCTTGATTCGTACACGCTTGAGGTTCAAGAGAAGTGTAATCACATCTTCTTTTACACCAGAAATTGTTGAGAATTCATGACTTGTACCTGCGATCTTTACAGAGGTAATAGCAGCACCTGGGAGTGAGGACAAAATCATTCGTCGGAGTGAATTACCGAGAGTATGACCGTATCCAGGGTAAAAACCGTCAATTTCGTATGTGCCTGCGAAGTCAGTTTCATTGACGATCTTAGGCTTTGATGGCAACACAATTGAATGATGAATCATGGTATTAAAATTAAAATTAACGGCTATAAAATTCAATTACCGTATTAAGATCGAAAATCGTATCTGTCTTATGCGCCAATGACGGGAGACTCAAGATTTCAGCATGAACTTTCTCTGCGTCTGCCTTAATCCAGTTCGGAGCAGTAATGTTCTTCATTTTTTCTGTAGCATTTGCAAAGAGAGGTTTCTTTTGGCTGTTCGGTCGAACATCGATCTTGTCACCAACAGATACTGCGAAAGAAGGGATTGTGACCTTTTTACCATTAACACCGATGTGTCCGTGAGAAACCATTTGTCGTGCACCAGATCGAGTTGTTGCAAGACCCATTCGATAGACCACGTTATCGAGTCGTCGTTCTAACAAACTAAAGAGAGCTGGAACTGTATTGTCCTTAGAATCCATGGCCTTTCGTACATAATTTGAAAAAGCTTTTTCTGTAAGGAGGTATGTGAATCGAGCCTTCTGCTTTTCTGCCATTTGTTCACCGAATGCAGTTCGTTGTCGTGGACCACCCTTTCCCTTCTTTGTCTTTCGAGCAGCAGAAAGTGCATACTTTTGAGTTTGTGTCTTTTCGAACACGGGTGCATTCAAGCGTCGAGCAATTTTGTATTTTGGACCGATAATCATATATGTATATTAAAAAGTTTATACTCGGCGAGGTCGTGGTGGTCGTGGACCGTTATGTGGAACAGGAGTAATGTCAGAAATTGACTTGATAGCAACCCCTCGAGAAATAAAGCCTCGAATTGCAGCCTCTCGGCCAGAACCAACACCTCGAACAAACACTGAAATCTCCTTTACTCCTAAAGTCTGTGCCTTAAGAGAAAGAGTTTCACCTACCTTGGCTGCTGCAAAAGGAGTTCCCTTCTTTGCCCCAGCAAAGCCGAGTGCTCCAGAAGAAGACTGTGCGAGCGTGTTGCCGTTCATATCAGTAAGAA
>DATGWK010000014.1:0-3033 GCA_035299525.1 Candidatus Nanoarchaeia archaeon | reverse complement strand
GGCGGTGAAATTCTCGGCGCAGAAATCGAACCTACTGCATGTTTCTACTTGCGAGATTACCTCCGACGTGACTTTAACAACGACAAGGCAGAAGTGTTAAAACTCCAGTACTTCCTCAAATACTTCGAAAAAGAAAACAACCTCGAAGCAACCGGCACATTCGATCAAGCAACATACGACGCAGTATCACGATTCCAGAACAAGTATCTTAACGACATCTTGAGCCCATGGGGTCATACTGCTCCAACAGGTTACGTATACATTCTTACAAAGAAGAAAGTAAACGAGATCTTCTGTAACACACAGTTCCCAATAAACTCAGCACAACAGGACGAAATCGACGCATTCAGAGCACTCCTCCAATCTCAAGGCATTAACGGCCCTGGAATGATGGACGGTGGCAGCATGATTAAGGAAGAAGACATCAATGACATGGTAGGTATTGGTGAAACGGACTCTATCAGCTCAAATATGGGCAACATGATAAAGGACAAAATTGATACCAAGAACCTCCGAGCAGTAGCAGCAGCTATCTTCAGTGTCCCTAATGACCGAGAAACAGTATTGCAAGGTATTTACTTCCTCTTGATCGCGATTATCGCAATCTACCTCTTTACAGAGATTATTGTGGGTAGCCGTGACTCAAGTAAGCTTACGAAGTACCAAGTATGGTCTCGAAAAGCTACTGGATACATTGTTGGTCTCGTAATCGCAATTATCGCAGCAATCTGGTACCAGGTATTCAGTATCGTGGTTCCCCTCATTGCTCTCGCGATTGCATCAGCAGTATTCCTCATCTGGACAATGACAAAGAATTCTAAGAATGATGTGATCAATCTCCCATCTTCTAAGAACTAAAGAAAACAAAAACTAGAACTGTACAAACAAGAAACCGCCTCAGAGTAGCTCGGGAGAGCAAAATGAAGCGGTTTTTTGTTGCCTAAATATTTAGTTAAGTCGCATATTGCCCTGCGCTTTGATTTCTTCTTGAAAAGGAGCGCCATTCTTCGTGTATCGAACATATGCTGCTAGTGCGATCATAAGTGCGTTATCGGTCGAAAGATTGTGTTCTGGAACCAGCAATGCCACGTCAGCATGTTTGTGAACAAGAGATTCAAACGCAGATCGAATCGTTTGGTTTGCAATAACCCCACCAGCAATGATTAATGCTTTTGGACTATGTGTTTCAATCGTATGTTTTGTCTTTGCAACAAGTGTATCAACAATCGCATCTTCAAATGCAACACATACTTCCTTCTTGATTTGGTCGGTGATTTCACCAGCGTCTTTGAGCGCATACAAAACCGCAGTCTTGAGACCTGAAAATGAGAAATCTGAATCCCCGCTCTTTATCATCGGTCGTGGAAAATGAAACCGTGATGAAACACCTTCCTCTCGAGCCTGTGAGGCTAACTGAGCCACCTTGGGACCTCCTGGATATACCAAGCCGAGCATACGAGCAACTTTGTCATAGGCTTCGCCTACAGCATCGTCTCGAGTCTCTCCGATGATTTGGTACGAAAGCCAGTCTTTAACCAACACAAGTTCGGTATGACCGCCAGAAATAAGTAATGCGATTGCAGGAAACTTGAGTGCGGCATGAGGGTTGAGCAGTACAGAAGAAATGTGTCCTTCCATATGGTTGATTGGCATCACTGGAATACCCCAAACTTCACCAAGAGCTTTTGCGCCGTTAATTCCAACCCAGAGAGCCGGTTCAAGACCGGGACCGTTTGTGACTGCAATCAAATCAATCTTTGGTTTGTGTATTGACTCAACAAGAGCAATGATTCGGTCTGCGAGTCCTGGCTCACGTACTAAATCTGCTTGAATTTTGGTTTTAAGAGAATCAGATAATGGATTAGACACCTTCATATACACCCCTGCCTCTTCGAGGGATTTCTCCACAAGTGGTGCAAGATTTTTCGCATGTTCACGCTTTGCAAGATTCGGGAATACACCACCATACTGTTCGTGGATTTTGATTTGAGACAAAACAAGGCTTGATAGTACGGTAAATTTCGGTCGATTCATATCGCCCTCTGCTTCGATAATACTTACCGCTGTTTCGTCACAGCTTGTTTCAATTGCGAGAATTTTCATATGAACGAGACTACTCTAGCCCAAACCAGCTCTTAAATCTAGCCCAAACAGTTGGTTTTGGGGGTGGCGGAGGCACAACGTCTTTTTCTTCATCACGCACAATGACAATCATTGTTTCGTCTTTCTTTGCCACACCGAACTTGTCCCGAATCTCTTGGTCAAACCCGGGCTCACTTTTGACATAGTTTAGATCACGCTGAAGCTCAGCTTTTCGCATCTCAAGAGTAGAAAGTTCCCGCTCTGCTTCACGCAGGTTCTTCTTGGTTTCCTGGCTCTTTTGATACATGCTCCAGGTCGGCCGGATCAAAAGGAGAAAAAGAATGACGAGACCCGCTACTGTAATTTTGGAATAGAGTCTTCGTTTGACCTTTTGCCGTTTTTTGAGGTACTCCATGAGCCTCATTATATCAGCTGTGATTGAAAAAATGGCCTATATACGCTAGGATATCGACACAATGCTCTGGGACAATCGAAGCAAAAAAATTATCAAAGTTGTATGGACAGTACTCGCAATCCTCGTGATTGTAAGTATGGTATTGGTCTACTTCCAAGGTAGTTACAGCTCAAGTATTAGTTACTAGTTACTCTGACTGAACCATTTTGAGAAAAACGTCGTGTGGAATATCGACGGTTCCTTCCGCTTTCATTCGTTTCTTACCCTCCTTTTGTTTCTCCCACAACTTCATCTTTCGTGTCCTGTCGCCTCCATACATGTGCTGAGTTACGTTCTTTTTGAGGGCAGGAATGGTTCTTGAAGAAATAATTCTTCCGAGCGCCCGAGCTTGGACTTTTGTCGCAAACATTTGCTGTGGCAAAAGATTATAAAGTCGCTCCACCATATCCTTCGATTCGCGTTCAACGGTTGCACGAGCAACGATTCGAGCAAATGCTGGCACGGGTTCATCAGCAACCCACATCTCGATCTTACTT
>DATGWK010000013.1:0-11434 GCA_035299525.1 Candidatus Nanoarchaeia archaeon | reverse complement strand
TATCGCAAAAGCCCCATCTCCAGAAAACGAACTCATGGTCACAAGACCGGCAAGAGAAATAAGAAACGCACTACCGAAAAGAAGCCAGTCGGTACCACGAATCATGGACTGTAAGCCACTTACCACATTTCTTGCCAATGCAAACATATGGCTATGATACAGAAAATAAACCGGTTGTCATTCTCGTGTATGACAAATGCATCAAAAGATCACCGAGGTGGCAAAATTCTTGGAATTATTTCAACAACAGCTGGACCGGTGGTGCAAAAACTTACCGCAATCTTGTCATAGACTTCGGCTAAATCTGAACTATCACTGACCGCATAGTAATGATCAGGAGATGATGCGATGGACTCAAGGAAGCTTCGACTTACCTCATTTCCAAGCCCAATAGTGAAAATTTCTGCTCCTTCCTTTTTTGCGATAGCAGCTTCATTGAGAGCAAATGTTTCTGGATAGTTACGAACACCCTGTTTCTCTGGCTTATTTGCAACGCCGTCTGTAAGCAAAATGATTGCTCGGTTAGTAAGGAGATTGTGAGTCGAAAGTTCACCCCAAGATTTGTTAATCGCGTCACCGATGTTGGTATACTGAGTTGCGCTATTTGAACCGATGGTGATTCCATCTACAGCCTTGATTACTTGTGTGTAATCCTGAGAAAGCGGAGCATCAACGGGACTTGTCGCTGTTGTAGCAAACGAAACAACACCAACCTGATCAGTTCCCTTGAATTTCTCAATGAAAGAAGTAACAGCCTCTTTTACATCAGTGAGTGGCTGTGGAGGATTTTTACCCTGAGAGGCCATACTTCCCGATCGATCAATTGCGAGCATTGCACCGAGTGCTTCTGGCCGACTACTTGAAGTGCTGTCTCCTGGCACACGACAAATTTCTTCTGTTGTTTTGAATGGTTGAGGCCATGTAAATGCGACATGAATTGCTTGGTCTTTCGAGAGACTGTCGACAAATGTTCGAGAGGCAGCGATTGCATTCTCCTTGTTGTCATACACGATAGCAACAAGTTCAATATTTTCCGCAGTTTCAAGAGATTTGTTCTCTATTGTTGCATCGATTCGAGGCTTCGTATTTTCTCCGGTCAAATCCTTCTGGGTAATCGCCAAATTTGGAACAACATCAAAGTTACGTTGCCATTCGAGTTTACCCGAGAATTCAAAACTCACACGAGCAGGAATTTTTCCTTCCGTATTAATATTTGGTTCAAAAACTGCAATAACTTTGTTTTTCTGAATATACGTTCTACCCTCTCGAGAACCAATAAGACTATTTGCTGCGTCATAAAGCCTGAACGTATATGGTGCCCACGTTTCTGAATTACTATTTTGATTTTCAATGTAAGCAACCGCACTGTATACATCTTCAGTAACCCTAAAGGCCCTACTCCACAATACTGTTGGATTTACAGCCTCAAAACTGCATAGAAGCTCGCACGAACCGCCACAGTCAACACCGGTTTCATCACCGTTTTGCTTTGCATCGGAACATGTTGGCTCTTCGTGAATGAGAAAAATGGTTGGGATGATAACAATCACGAGCAATACAATGATTGTAAGGCTCAGATATATTAACTTTCTCCGAAAGGACCATGGGTTCATGAGAAAAGTATACCATTGACTGAAGTCGAGATAGAGATAGAATTGCTCTGGATCAGCACCACGCATTCCACGGAGGGAACATGTCGAGCAACGCGTACACGAGAATGGTCAGAAACCAGGAACGTCAGAAAAGCGGCCAGCAGTACAAAGGAGGAAAGAAGGCTGGCAAGGATCGCGCAGCAAAGAACCACATCGTTCGTAACGACCACGATGTCCTGTCTCTTCTTCGCTCGAAGAAGACTAAACTCATCTGACTCAACCCCAACCATTTTTGCAGGAGGTCCCATGGCTCGAAAGAAGAATGACACGCGTCGCGGCACCAAAAAGGCGCGTGATCGTCAGCAGCGTCGCGACACCTACGAGGCTTCGACTCGCTGGCAGGGTCCGTCGTACACCGGAAGACAACTGCTGGCTCGCCAAAGCCAGCGCCGTGCAGAAGAAGCCACTTCCACGCAGTAAGAACTGCAAAACAACAAACAAACCCCGCACTGAGTGCGGGGTTCCTTTTTATATAAATAATTGTAATATATCTCTTGGGCAGCACATCTATTCTCGCAGAGAGGAGCGCACACGATGAGATCTCGAAGGAGAAGGAAGCACTGGGCAAAGACCAAGAAGAGAGCACCTCACGAAATTCAGCGGGAGAAGACTCACAGGAACAACATCGATGCCAGAGATCGAGAGATCATGAATCGTCACGTTGGAAGGAGAATCGATCTTTCTCACAACAACAATGGGCAATGACAGCAGACCCCGGAGCAACACTCTGGGGTCGTTTTATTTAATTGACGATTGGGTTCACCCTAAGTAGACTATCCCCAGGATTGTTTGCAACTATCGCACCCGTACAGAAAGGACTTTGTGGGACGAGAAAGACGTTCACGAAGAAACACGATTACTGTGATGAAACGGAAAATCGCAATCAGGAGATTGATGTTCGAGAGACGAAGACTCAAGAGGCTGAGCAGAATGTACTATCGCGGCAGAATGCTTTAACTCATGGAGGAAACATGGCCAGGCCCTCGAGCAAACGCGGAAAGATCAAGGCGCGCAAGAACAAGAAGAAAAAGGAAAAATCTGCGAACGATTCCTGGCCGGACCAGTTAGCCCGACGACTAAATCGCCAGGAAAAAAGAGAGCGAGATCTTCGAACTCTACAACGACTAAGCTAACAACATTCCCCGCAACAATCAAAAACCCACAGCGTATGCTGCGGGTTTTCTTTTTTAGTTTTGAACACACTGTTCCGGCGACTAGCTACTTTCCCCTCCATAAGAGTATCATCGCCTCAACAGAGCTTAACTTCTGAGTTCGGAATGGGATCAGGTGTGACCTCTGC
This sequence comes from Candidatus Nanoarchaeia archaeon, assembly GCA_035299525.1. Taxonomy (GTDB): domain Bacteria; phylum Patescibacteriota; class Minisyncoccia; order Phycocordibacterales; family DATGWK01; genus JAHFLV01. Next base: position 8,482 of record DATGWK010000013.1, on the reverse strand, counting down.
GACAAATCACCAGAACACTGGGTTCAAAATTTTAGATAACCGACATTGCTATAAAACAGGGTGTAAAAAATTGTGCACTAATTTCCTAACTGAATCGGCTAATTAGTACTCCTCGGCTGAACACATTACTGTGCTTACACCTAGAGCCTATCAACGTGGTAATCTCCCACGGGCCTCAACGATTCCTCATCTTTGGGCTGGCTTCCCTCTTAGATGCTTTCAGAGGTTATCCATTCCCGACATAGCTACAGAGCGGTCCACCTGGCAGCAGAGCTCTCAGACCAGAGGTCAGTTCTTTTCGGTCCTCTCGTACTAGAAAAGAATCCCATCAAGAATCAACGCCTGCAGTAGATAGGAGACCAACCTGTCTCACGCTTCAATATCCAACATCACTGTTGGGAATGGACTATAGCTTTCCCGCATAGCTCTGAAAGAGCGACGTGGGAGTTAATGTTTAGTCTCTACGGGTAAGGGAGCAAAGCGAACACTTATGTCGAGTAATCTCGACTGTCTTTCCTTTCCTCTTCCCTCGGTATAGCCTTGGACATCACTCCAAGATTCCACCGATATTAATTAACTTGTTCACTCATTGCTGAATGACCGCCGTGAATTTCTGGTTGATCTCTAATATTTTTTCTTCATATTCATAACAGGTTTGTTCTTTTACAAAAAACAAACTCTTTGTCTCGACGGTTCAGACTGTCCAATGCACGAATTTCGTGTACTGAACGGTCTGAACCCAGCTCGCGTATCTTTTTAATTGGCGAACAGCCAAACCCTTGGGACCTTCTCCAGCCCCAGGATAAGATGAGCCGACATCGAGGTGCCGAACTCCGCCGTCGATATGGACTCTTGGGCGGAACTAGCCTGTTATCCCCGGAGTAGCTTTTGTCCGATAATCTTCCACCGTCTCTAAAACGAATGGTCGGTTCACTATGTCCTGCTTTCGCATCTGCTTGACAAGTACGTCTCACAGTTAAGCCAGCTTGTGCCATTACACTATCGCCATGGTTTCCATTCACGGCTAGCTGACCTTGATGAACTCCTCCGTTACTCTTTAGGAGGATAGCGCCCCACTAAAACTGCCCGCCAGGCACTGTTTCTCGACGTTTTTGCCGTCGAGGTTAGAATATACAACAAACAAGATAGGTATTTCACTGACGAGTCCACAGCGTCCGAAAACGCCACTTCAACCTCTCCCTACTATGCTACGCATGCAAATCGTATACTCAATGCCAAGTTACAGTAAAGCTTCCGGGGTCTTTTCGTCTAACTGCAGGTAACCGGCATCTTCACCGGTATTGTATTTTCACCGAGCAAATCCCCGAGACAGTTCTCCAGTCATTACACTATTCGTGCGCGTCAGAACTTACCTGACAAGGAATTTCGCTCATCTATTCCTTTAGCACAGATGGACTCTATCTTCATCCTCTCCCTTTCGGTAGATCGGATGTGTGGCGTTGGTCTCTTGGATACCACATTTGACTCTCTTCGCATTACTGCAAAGTAGGTAGCATATTTTTGTAATGATTTAACTCTATATTTATCTAAACAACCACTTTTGCCCTATAACCGTCCCAGTCATTCTGGATTCATCTTTGCAGACAAACCCAGAACCTTAGGACCGTTATAGTTACGGCCGACATTCACCAGGGCTTACAACAATCAGCAAATCATCTTGCGATGATACACGGTCGTTGTTTGACCTTCTGGCATTGGTCAAGTGTCACCCCCTATACATCCTCTTACGAGTTCGCAGGGAGCTGTGTTTTTGATAAACAGTTGCCAGAGATACTTTAGCTGCGGCCCCTCCTTTTACAGAAGGGCAAGCCTTATTCCGAAGTTACGGCTGCTTTTTTGCCGAGTTCCTTGGGGATCTCTCACTCGTTCGTCTTGGTCTACTCGACCTGACCACCTGTTTCGGTTTTCGGTACGGATTTTTAAAAGATAAGTTTAGAGAATTTTCTTGGAAGCTCGCTCGAACACTTCAGTCTGGATCGAAACCCAAACCTATCAGCTTCGCTTGGAGTCGGCATTCAAGCCAGTAGCGGGATTTTCCTCGCTGACCTCCTCACGACACTAGGGCAAATCCAATAATGCCCGTGCTCTACAGAACTCCGTCCTCCCATCACTCAATTAAAAAGTTGCGGAATATTAACCGCATATCCATCGCGTACGGCTTTCGCCATCCGCTTAGGCCCGACTAACCCTTGGCTGATTGACATTGCCAAGGAAACCTTAGTCATTCGACGTGCGGGGTTCTCACCCGCATTGTGGTTACTTGTGCCAACATTCTTACTTCGCAACGCTCCAGCATGGGTCACCCCTTTGCCTTCACAGCAGATGCGAAAACTCTCCTACCGCTTGCTACTTCCGAAGAAATAACAAGCCCTCAGTTTCGGTACTACACTTAACCCCGTTAATCTGCGGCGCAAAGTCTCTTACTGAGTGAGCTGTTACGCTTTCTTTAAAGGATGGCTGCTTCTAAGCCAACCTCCTCAGTGTCTGAGAAACTTCACCACCTCGCTTGTACTTAGTGTAGATTTAGGGACCTTAAATTGAGATCTAGGCTGTTTCCTTTTTGACGTATGGAGCTTAGCCCCCACCGTCTAACTGCAACGCTCTAACTACGAGTATTCGGAGTTTGATAGATGTCGCGAGCTTTCGCCCTGTCGATATCTTCCAGTGCTCTACCCCTCGTAGGAACACGTTACGCTAGCCCAAAAGCTATTTCGGAGAGAACCAGCTATTACCAGGTTCGATTAGCTTTTCACTTCTTACCACAAGTCATCCTGAAGTATTGCACGGCTAATAGGTTCGGGCCTCCCGCCACATTTCTGCGACGTTCACCCTGCTCATGGCAAGCTCACTCTGGCTTCGGGTCTCATATATACTACTTGCGCGCTATTCACACTCGGTTTCCCTATGGCTTCACCCTTTATCGGGGTTTAGCCTCGCAATATACATGAACTCGTTGGCTCATTCTTCAATAGGCACGCCGTCGAGGTGCAAGCACCTCTTCGACTCCTTGTAAACATATGGTTTCAGGTCTATTTCACCGCCCTTACCGGGCTACTTTTCACCTTTCCCTCACGGTACTAGTTCACTATCGATCTTCTACGAATATTTAGCCTTACCGGTTAGTTCCGGCAGATTCCTCCGAGGTATTCGTGTCTCGAAGTACTCAAGAACAACAACAAAAGAGATGTACTGATTTCACTTACGGGGCTATTACCCTTTGGAGCTGCGCTTTCCAGCGCATTCAGTTATCGTTACATTTTTTAACTCTTCTCGTATAAATACGAAGTTATTGCCTTACAACCCCCAGCAACATTCCCACGAAACATCGATCTATTTCTAAATCTGGCGTCGTGAGAATGTAACTGAGTTTGGGCTGATTCCTTTTCGCTCGCCGCTACTTGGGAAATTTGTCTTGCGACATTGTTTTCTGTTCCTCTAGGTACTGAAATGTTTTACTTCCCTAGGTTTGCTCCGTCCAGTCAAGCTGGAACGGTCGCTGCTCATCGCAGCGGAGTTTCCTCATTCGGAGATCTCCGGGTCAAAGGTTGCTAGGCACCTCACCGAAGCTTATCGCAGCCATGCTACGTCCTTCATCGCTTGTAGAAGTCAAGGCATCCACCATATGCTCTTAATTTCCAATTAGGAAATTAATGCACCACAATTGTTACAAAAGTTGTTTACGACCTTCGTAACATCCTGGAATTTGATTCCAGGTATTTTTACACCCTGTTTTATAACAACGTCATTTATAACAACGTTATAAAACAGGTTACCTTATTTTTCGTCACACACCGTCGGTTCAAGAGGTGTGTAACACGGCTCCTTGTTTACTCAACAAGAATCCGTTTGGCTGTCTGCACATTCGAAAAGACCCACTTGGGTTTACAACGTGCGACAGGATTAAATTTTCAAATTTCGTGATGTTCAGCCGTAACCGTATTTTCTGTCTCTCTGAAACTTTCGAGGGTCGAAGGCTTTAGAGAAACAAAAAACCGCGAGAGCGGTTTTCGATAATAACCAAAAAATGGCGTTCTCTATTCCGCTGTAGTTATTAAGTTGCTAAAGGTATGCATATAAGGGTAGAGATAAGTATATTCATATATAGAAAGCTGTCAAATAGTGGTCCAAAAGGACCCCAAACAAAGCAAAAACCCCGGAAAAACCGGGGTTTTTACAGACTTTAACAATATAGAATTACTCCTTGTGAGAAATCTCCTGTCGTGTCTTTTCGATGAATCGAGCAGCTGCTTCCTGACCACCAAGACCAAACGCAAGTCCGAACGCCAATGAAAGCGCTACGACTACGCCAGTAAAAAGTGTCTGGATGAATGCAGCAGCAATGTTGAGCTGGAGCAATGCAGCAAGAATACCGAAGATCCAGATAGCCCACTTTGTGAAGCTACCGAGGAAGTGTGCAGCTCGCATTTCTGCAGCACGAGCAGCAGTAGTCACAACCTTCTGCATTACATCACCGATAAGCGCAGCTGCGAGAAGGATGATTGCAGCAACGATAACCTGTGGCAAGTAAAAGAGAACTGTACCTCGGAGGAAATCATTAACCTGAGTAAGGTGAAGAACATCAAACGCCGCAACCAAGAACACAACGATGATGAACCATTTTACGAGGCCACCAACAAATGCTCCAGAATTAAGCACGATGCCGCCACGAGCGAGTGTGTCTTCAACACCAGACTTTCGAAGACCTTCATCAATTCGAAGTGATCGAATAATCTGCGCAACAACTCGGCCAACCAATGCGCCGATGAGCCAACCAATGATGATAATAAGAATCGCTACGACAAGATTAGGCACGAAGTTTAATACTCCTGTCCATAAATCCTGGAACGACTGAGTGAGGACTGTTCCCCAAGTTTGAATGATCATAAATCTGCAAGACATGGCATACGCCATATCAAATTACCTAATAAATTAATTAAAAAGAGCTACCCTAATATTATATCAAGCCTGCGACAGTACGGGTTTTTACTTTCCACACGGAATATAGTCTAAATTGCCAACCGGTTTACAAGCTTTTTGTGGGGGAAATCAAGGACGTCCCGAACGAGTTTATCGTACATGGTCATACGATACTGGAAATCTTTGGTATCGAAATAAGAATATGTGAGATCCTTACCTAATTCTGCTTCGATATCTTTTACTGTTGCATCAATGGCTGAACGGCGAAGACTATCTCCAACGATAAAAATGTCGACTCGACTATCCTTATCTTGAATAAACACACCAGAAAGGATAAGGAGTTTGATTTTACCAGTTCGGTTGAATTTTCGAATGATCATTTGATCCTGGAGTGGGCTTACATGGATCAAGAAGCTCTGGAGCGCATTCATGTATGGAAATGCTTCATTGAGAATCCAACCCTTCACTCGTCTCTTTACGATTCGCTTCTTCTCGCCCTTTTTCTTTGGGAGAATTACAACATCCTTTTGAAACACCTTGGTTTTAATAAGTTTGATTTCGTTAAGAAGTTTTGCATTTGTCTTTGCGTCCTGGAGAGGAATTTTTGCCTTATCAGCCAACAGCTCCACATCATAGTGAGTGTTTGGGTTAAAAAGAAACAATCGCATTATTCGAACCTTTGCAGTACTACCGAAGAGTTTTTCCAGGATATCCATATGTGTTTGAAGGTATTTTTATTGGGTCAAAGTATAGCACAAAAGAGATCTCGACAAGCATAGAAAAGCCCGGGCACATACCCGGGCACAAAAAACGAAACGTGTTCATGCTGCAAGAGGTCGTGTGATTCGGCCGACCGTTGCACGTATGCCGTGCTCGACCTTCTCTCTGATGTACGAATCTGAGGTTGGATCATTCTCGATCCCGGCAGCAACTGCCCGCATAAGAACCTCGAGCCCGGGCCCGAGTGGTATCTCTGGCCAGTTGGCCGCATCGGAAAGCTCCGCCTGAAGCACTCGTGCCATCGCACAGAGAAGCTCTCGTTTGCATCCCTGCGTTCCCGCAAGAGCAACCTGACTAACGAGCGATTCCACCATGAACTGCACGGCGTTTGCTTGTGTACCCGTGAACATCGTCTTCCTCCTGTAAAAATATTCCCCTAGCTAAAGTACACTGATCGAAACCAAAGTTCAACTTCCGGCCAAACAAAAAACCGCCCCGCATAGCTCCGGAGGAGCGTAGTGGGGGCGATCTTTTGTTTGAAAAGAATATTATTTCAATTCTACCTTTCCGCCAGCTTCTTCAATTTTCTTCTTGAGAGCTTCAGCTTCTTCTTTCTTCATGCCGTCCTTCAAGTTTGATGGTGCCGCATCTACGAGATCCTTAGCTTCTTTGAGGCCAAGACCCAATGCTTCCTTTACAACCTTGATAACTGCAATCTTGTTAGCACCAGCATCTGCGAGCTTTACGTTGAGAGTTGATTTCTCTTCTTCAGCAGGAGCACCAGCAGCAGGACCAGCAACTGCAACTGCAGCAGCTGAAACGCCGAATTTTTGTTCGAGGAACTTCACTAATTCGTGAAGATCGAGAACTGACATCTTTTCAATGCCTTCTACGATGTCTTTGAACTTTGTTGGAGTTTCCATAGTATTTTTTAGTAATTAATTAATTTGTCTTCTTCTTTGCAATCTCATTAAGTGAGATAACAAGACCTTGAAGTGGTGAGTTGATAAGATTTACAAACTGAGCATGGAGTGTCTGGAGTGATGGGATTTGAGCCACCGCTGTCATGTGTTCCTTGCTTGCAAACTTTCCTTCGAAGATTCCACCGAGAATAGAAATTTTATCCTCAAGTTTCTTCTGGAAAGCGTACACACCTCGAGCCGGAGCAATCGCGTCAGCGCCGTATACAACGCCGAGTTCGCCAGCAAATTCAGGTCGATCACCTTGGATATTTGCAGCATCGAGTGCCTTTCGGACCAATGTCTTCTTTGCAACGAAGTAACTTACGTTTTCTTTGTTGAGTGTTGCTCGAACTTCATTCACGTCGTTTGAAGTCAACCCGTGAAAGTTTACGAACACAACTGAAAGAGAACCTTTGATTGCGTCGTTAAGACGATTCAAAATTTCTCCCTTTTTTTCTTTTGTAATTGCCATATATTTTTTTGTTTAATAAACAAAAACGACCTTTGCTTAAGGCCGCCGAGTGGCGAATAGATTCAACCTCGGTAGGCGGATTTCTCCTTTATCCCATCCCGCGTAGCTTTAGCGCAGTGGGACCTACTGTCTTTGGCCTTAGGGTTTGAAGTATACAAAACCCCTCGAGAGTGGTCAATCTTAGATCGCCCCCGCTCCAGTTGTCACAATGAGGTTAATAAAGAGACTTACAATGAGAATACCGAGGAACATGAGGAGAAAGTGGAAGAAGCTTTTGTTGAAATACGACTTCATAGCTCATAGTATACCGCACTCTGTACGTACCAAAAAACCGCCCCCACTTCGCTCCTTAAGAGCTTCGCGGGACAAGGGCGGTTTTCCGATACTACCAGCGAATTCGTTCTTCTTCTGAATGGAGCCACTTACCGTTCTTATCATATGCCTTGAGTTTGAATGAGAATCCTACTCCTTTTGACTTCACCTCTTGTCGTGTCATGTAAAGAGAGAAGTTCTTCGCCTGAGCCACTGGGATGGTGATCAATTTACCGCAGATGTTTGGAGTTGTCTGGTTGAAACCAACATCAATTTTACCATCACAACTCACTCGCATCTTCCAAGTAGCAATGTTTGTTGGGTTTACGACATTAGCAACTTCAAAATCAAACTTGGCCTTGTTTGTAAAAGCAATTTTATTAACCGCCTTAAGATTAACATCGAAAGAGGCTTTGTTTGAGATTTTGATGACGTTTGCTGTAGCAGCCTGAGCGTAAGGCGCAAACAAACTAGCAAACACAACCACTGCAACTAAAATAATCTTTTTCATGACCTGATTATATTTTCTTTACAGTCATTTGTAAATTGAGACAACAAAAAACCGCACCCTACGAATAGGGGCGGTTTTTTGCGATTCTCACTTAACTAGGTTAAGCAAGTTCACTTTTACTCATTAGTCAATCTGACGAGCGTTTGTTTCAAACTCTGCGTCGTTTGGCAATTCGTATGAAGTGTCGTTAGCAGTAGTATCTGCTACATCGTCGAATCGAATTGTGTCGAGTTCAACACTGTAGAGACCTGATGCTGATGAATCTGGGTTAAGGGTAACAGTAAGAGTGAAGTCTTCTGTTTCACCTTGTCGAACAACAAACCATGCGCTACCGAGACCTGCTGTGTCAGCAGATGACTGTAATGCTGCAGAATCTGTTGATGTTGCTGAAAGCAATGTGCCTCCCTTGTAGATCTTGTAGAGGAATCCAGAAGTTGAAGCAAATGCAGAGTCAACTGCTCCGTTGTAGACGTAAACGTCATCTTCGAGAGCTTCGATTGTGAATTCAAGTGTGAATGTACCTGTGTCACCGTCATCGCTGATGTCGGTGCTCTTTCCTGTACCTTC
>DATGWK010000012.1:0-3590 GCA_035299525.1 Candidatus Nanoarchaeia archaeon | reverse complement strand
GATAACGACCAAGAGTTCAATGAGCGTAAAACCTTTTTTCATATTGTTTATATAAACTGTTATTTGTAAAACTACTATTAAGATCTGAAAGTGCGTAATCGACGGCACTCGATCGTGACTTAATTATAGGTTAGTTCGACGGAGTCGCAAGAAACGAATGTGGATTATAACTAAATAGACGATGCAAGATTGTATACCGGAAGCAATACAGCGGCCAAAAGCGAGCCAACACCGAGACCCAAAAGGACGATCATCGCTGGTTCGATCAAATCAACGATAGTATCGACTGCCGCAACAACTTCCTTTTGGTAAAACTTCGCAAGAGTCTTTAGGATGTTTCCCAATTCTCCAGTCTCCTCACCAACCTTAACCATCTGGACCATAATGCTTGGGATTTCTGGGTATTGAGAAAGCGCAAGCGACAACGCCTTACCGCCACGTACCTGTTGAAGGGCGTCATAGAGAATTCCTTTATAAATTTCATTTCCTACAATGTTTGCTGTTGTTTCGAGTGCTCGAATCATAGAAATACCGGAAAGAACCATAGTATTCATGTTGTCAGCGATTCGGGAAAGATAGAGTTTCTTATACAAATCGCCAACGTACGGAATATCAAGTTTAAATTGATCAAATGATGCTTTTCCAGAACCTCGGGCATACCGAACAACGAAGAATCCACCAATAGCAAGAACGATAAACGCAATGATGCCGTATTGCGTTGTAAAATCAGAGATCCAAAGTACAGCTCTTGTATAAATTGGTAATTCCTGGCCAGACTCCTCAAGCACCGGTGCCATTTGTGGAATAACAAAGGTCAACATGAGAACCATAACGCCGATCATAGTTGCCACGACGAATGCAGGATACACGAGTGCGTGTTTTACCTTCGACGTAACTTCGTACTGTCGCTCAAGATAATCTGCAAGGAAGCTAAATGTTTGGTCGAGACGGCCAGACTCTTCACCCGCCGCAACCATGTTTACATAGAAATCAGAGAATGCTTCTTTGTGTTTAGCGAGGGCACGAGAAATTGACGCGCCTTCCTGAAGGTCATCGGAAATCTCATGCATGACTCTGCGCAAGTTTGGATTATCAACCTGTGCGCCAATGAGTTTGAAGACTCGAAGTGCCGATACCTGCGCCTCAAACAAGGTTGCCATCTGTCGAGAGACGACGACGACATCTTTCGTCTTGATCCTGTTGACGAACGGGATTCTCTCAGTCAATGTTCGAGTGGCCTGAGGCTTGATCGACGACAGCACAATGCCACGTTTTTGGAGGGCGCCGATTGCCACATCCATGTTTACAGCATCAATAAGACCGTCTTGTGACTCACCTGCTTGATTAATACCTTTGTATGTAAAGATCATCGTTTTTAAAGCATCTTTTCCAACGTCTTTGGATTATACGAATACCGGTAGGCATTTTCGACCGAGATCACACCCTCTCGAACAAGATTCACCAAACACCGATTCAAATCAATCATACCCTGATCAGAACTTGTTTCGATAATTGTATCAATTTCGTGTGTTCTTTTGTCACGAATAACGTTTGCAACCGCGGTATTGTTGATCAACAATTCGTATGCAGGCGTAAGACCTCCGGACACTTTTGGAATAAGACGCTGAGAAAAAATACCAATGAGTGAACCAGCGAGCTGCAAACGAATCTGATTCTGCTGAGATGCTGGGAATGAGTCGATAATACGCTCCACTGTCTGAGATGCAGAGTTGGTGTGAAGTGTTGAGAAGACCAAATGACCAGTTTCAGCAGCAGTTACAGCCGTAGACATGGTTTCGGGTTGGCGCATTTCGCCAATCATTACCACATCAACGTCTTGTCGAAAAACACCCCAAAGACCTGTGTAAAAGTCCGGCGTATCCGATCGAACCTCTCGTTGATCAATAATCGACTTCTTTGGCTTATACACATACTCAATCGGGTCTTCGATCGTAATGATGTGTTCGAGGCGCTCTTCATTAATCATGTCGATAAGCGCAGCCAGAGTTGTCGACTTACCCTGATTTGAAGGCCCCACCACAAGAAAGAATCCTTGTTGCTTTCGTGCAAAGGTACTTAGTTGCTCTGGGAGGTTAAGCTCCTTGAGACTTCGAATGTGCTCCTGGATGAGTCGAAGTGCGATACTGAGAAATCCTTGTTGGACATATGCATTACCTCGAAAACGTGAGTTGGTTGTTTCCGGCTTAAAAGCAAAATCAACTTGCTTTTTATTATTCAAAATCTCCTTACTCTGATCAATGAGCAGAACATTGAGATATCCCTCCATATCCTTTCGAGTTAGCGGCTTTCGCTTCACAAGTGGCACGAGTGAGCCAGCAACACGGATCACAGGTAGCCGTCCTTCGGCCAAATGGATGTCTGAACCATTTTCTTTGATGACAATGTCAACCAACTCTTCGAGATCTTTTTTATATTCCATATTACTTTTTGTGCTGCTTTGCCAACTCAAGAACTTTTGCCACCACTTCAGACGGAGTTGAATTAGCCTTAATAATATATCCGGCCACACCCAATTCTTTTGCTCGACTTGTTTCGTCGTCGCTATTTTGGTTGGTTACCATCATGTAGACCGCGTCTGGAGCCAATTTTTCCGTTCGAACTTGGCTTAAAAAATCGAGACCGTTCATATCAGGCAACACAACATCGATCATCACCACGTTGGGAACGTAGCCATTCTTAAGTTTCGAAAAAGCTTCACTGCAACTACGTGCAGTTTCAACCTCTTGCCCTCCCTTTTGAAATTTGGCTACGTATAGGTTGAGAATGAAAGAATCGTCGTCAATAATGAGAATTTTGTATTTCTCTTCCATTTCGATATTTTATCACACATTTTTGTCGCTCTATCGCTAGATCAACGTTCTACAGGTTAAACACTTCTTCAAACGGTACCTTTTTTTCAAATGCCTTGATCATACCGTCTTCTTTCATAGTGATCATGCCCTTTTCTCGAGCCATTTTATAGATATCGGGCTCGTTCGGAGTTTTGAGAATAAGCTGCTCAAGATCTTTGTCGATTTCGAGTGCTTCCATCACAGCCATTCGACCACGAGTACCAGTCGGACACTCTGGAGTAGCACTTGCTCGATACACGGTATCTGAAAATGGAATATCTTTCTTAAATTTCTCAGGCAAATCAGCGAATTGTTTTTCAATGATGAGCTTAGTACTGTCTTGAACTGGTACCGCCTCCCCAGATCCAGGACAAAGGGTTGGAACAAGTCGTTGCGCGAGCGCCAATGCAAGCGTCGGACCAATAAGGTACGGATCAACTTTCATATCAATAAGACGAGGAATAACACCGATAGATGTATTGGTGTGGATGGTGGCCAACACCATGTGACCTGTAAGCGCCGCTTGAATAGCGAGGCCGGCTGTTTCTTCGTCTCGAATTTCTCCAACCATGATAATGTCGGGGTCCTGACGGAGTGTTGTTCGGAGACCGTTCGCGAAGGTATACCCGATATCTGCTCGAACCTGGGACTGATTCACACCCTCGATCGAGTACTCGATCGGATCTTCGAGAGAAAGCACGTTGTACTTTTCTTTATCAAACTCATTGAGCATTGAGT
>DATGWK010000011.1:0-10693 GCA_035299525.1 Candidatus Nanoarchaeia archaeon | reverse complement strand
GCCTGGATGAATTCCCCAACTCATCGCTCAAATATCGTAAAAGCAAATTATTCTGAAATGGGAACGGGGGTTGCAGTGGGGCAATACAAGGGTGCTGAGGCGGTATTTGTAGTCCAGCTCTATGCAAACCCCAAAATAGTTCCGACAATCCCCCAAAAGAGCTCAGCTCGTTTAGCGGTTGAAGAAGCCCTGGAGCCAAAAGTTGCAATTGCTTCTGAAGAAAACCAGCCCGAAACTGTAGCTCAAGCCGAGACTCAGGAAACAACAGTTCTTGGTGAGGAAACAAGACAATCGAACAATGATCTCGCGAGTCCGAATCGTGAACCGTCTTTTCTCGAATCAACATTAGCTTCCCCCCGCAATACAACAACCGCGGTCTTTTACGTAGTTGTTGCTATTATCGCTCTTGCTCTCTTGCTAAATTTTTTCATCAAGGTTGGCCATCATCATCCGGATTTGGTTACAAACGGCCTTTTTGCGATTGTATTTATTTTTGGAATTTATTTAGTTAATACATATGTAGTTACCGCAAGCGGTTTTGAGACTTCATACACTGAAACCGCTAAAGAAGTAGTGAAATAAGCCATTTTCCTTTATACTGCTCGCATGTCACTTTCAGTTGGAATTGTTGGTCTACCAAACGTGGGAAAGTCCACGCTTTTTAATGCACTTACGAAGAAGTCTGTTCCGGCAGAAAACTATCCATTCTGCACAATCGATCCATCAGTTGGCGTTGTTGCTGTGCCTGATGAACGTCTCTGGAAACTCTCAGAATTTAGTAAATCAGCAAAAACGATTCCTGCAGCAGTTGAATTCGTTGATATTGCTGGAATTGTAAAGGGTGCTGCTGATGGTGAAGGTCTGGGTAATAAATTCTTGAGCAATATTCGAGAAACTGATGCGATCGCGGAAGTTGTTAGAATCTTTGAAGATGAAAACGTAATTCACGTTGATGGAAAAGTAGATCCACTTAAGGATATTGAGGTCATTAATCTTGAACTCATTCTTGCTGATACCGAAACTGTTTCAAAACGCCGAGGAAACATCTCTCGTGACGTAAAACGTGGCGATAAGACCGCAGTTATCGAAGATGCAGCGCTCGCAAAAATCGAAGCTGTCCTCCAATCGGGAAAACTCGCAAATACTGCAGAAGTTACTAAGGAAGAAATGCCGATTGTAAAAAGCATGCATCTTTTGACGATGAAGCCGTTTCTCTATGTGCTGAACAAGAAGGCGGGGGCAAAGAATCTCGATGAATTAAACGACGAGCGATTTCAAAAACTTCTCAAATTTTTTGATGAAACAAAAGCTAAGTATGTAATGGTGGATGCGGGAATTGAACAGGAACTCAAAGATCTTGATCCGAATGAAAAAGCAGAATTTCGCAAAGATCTTGGAAGTGTAGATGATGGAATCAATAATTTGATCCGAAAAGGATACGAGCTTTTGAATTTAATTACATATTTCACAACGGGTGATACAGAAACTCGAGCGTGGACCATTCTCCGGGACTCAACAGCACCCGTAGCTGGAACTGCGATTCACAATGATTTTAAAGATAAATTTATTAAAGCAGAAGTTATTGAATGGAATAAACTCCTTGAAGCTGGCTCATATGGTGCTGCCCGTGAAAAAGGCCTCGTTCGAACTGAAGGGAAGGAATACATCGTTAAGGACGGAGATGTAATTGAATTTAAAATTTAGATACCTCCCCCGAAACCCAAGTCTCAAGAGCGGCACCCACTTACTGAATGGGATACAATTAGGCGTATGAAAAATTGGTACGTTTTATGTATACTGATTATTAGTATTTTATTGGTTATAGTTATTGATGTGTTGTTCAAGAATAACGTTGGTTCAATTATGGAAAAACAAAACGGTAATGAGGGCTTGAGCTATGAAGTAACCCTGAGATTAAACGAAAGTGAAATAAAACAGTTTGTTGTTGAAAAAAATGACGGAGGGGTGCCAGTATTCGTAGTTCCAGCAACAGGTTCTAATGTGCGAGAATTTAAAATTTTGAAACTTGAGAAAAAATAATTAAAAAAATGAATATCAAACTGTCACCAAAAGACTTTTTCTTGCATATCGGCATTATTGTATCTCTGTATGTAAGCTCGATCAGTCTTATTTCGCTTTTGTTCCAGGTTATTAATCTTTCGTTCCCAGATGTCCTCGATTATTCGTACTATTACGGTGCGTATGATCCATACTCAGCGGGTATTCGATGGGCGATTGCGTCTCTTGTAATTGTGTTCCCAATCTTTATTCTTTTATCCTGGTTGGTTCAAAAGGAATATGTTGCTTTTCCAGAAAAAAGAGAAATGGGTCTCAGGCGTTGGTTGACGTACTTAACATTGTTCCTCACAGGTATCGCAATCGCGGCTGATCTCATTGTTCTCATCAATTCATTCCTTTCTGGAGAAATCACAACACGATTTGTTTTGAAGGTTGCTGTTGTGCTTGTTACCACCGGTCTCATTTTTGGGTATTACTTGTGGGATATGCGACACGGAAGTGCAACAAATACAAAGGTTCCAAACATTTTCAGAATTGTTGCGGTTTTAATTGTTGTTGCTTCTCTTGTTACAGGCTTCGTCGTCATGGGTTCACCTGGCAAGCAGCGAAATCTTCGTATTGACGGACAAAGAGTAAGTGATCTCCAGTCTATTCAGTGGCAAGTTATTAGTTATTGGCAGCAAAAGAAGGTGTTGCCTGATCAGCTTGAGCAGTTGAATAATGATATTTCTGGTTATTATACCCCTCTCGATTTTGAGACGGGTCAACCGTACGAGTATCGGGTGATTTCTGGTACTACTAACCCTAGTTTTGAACTTTGTGCAAACTTTAATCTTCCGAGTCCAAAAGACGCTCGTTATGGTTATGAGGACGAACCGATTCCGGTAGATATTGGTGGCGGTATCGGCGACAGTTCTTCAAGGGCTGCAGTATGGCAACAAGAGAATAATTGGAAGCATGGTGAGGGAAGGACTTGTTTTACACGCACCATAGACCCAGATATTTACCCTCCATATGACGAAGAGTTATATCGGTAGAACACAAAAGTTCTTGGTGTAACTCACAACCTGAGTTACTCAAGGGGGGGGGTGGACTAGTTATACTTGCGGGTACCCAGAACATGAATTTTCATGTTTGAACTCTGCGTGAACCTTAACTTTCTTGATCATTAGCGACAGAAAAAGTAAAAGGCATTTCAGAAATCATTGTTTTGCTCTTGGTCTTCATCTAGACTAATACTCAGATAGCGATTCCCGGTGATCTGATCTCAAGAAGTCACACTAATGTGTTCAACAAAGACCGCCCGCAAGGGTGGCTTTTGTTATTGGTGTTATTCGCTATAATCATACAAATGAAGGAATACGACCATACAGAGATAGAGAAGAAATGGCAAAAGCATTGGTCAAAAAAAGGGATTTACACCTCCAAAGAAAATCCTAAGGAACCAAAGTCATATGTTCTCGACATGTTCCCATATCCATCTGGTGAGGGTCTCCATGTTGGTCATCCAAAGGGCTACATTGCAACCGACATTTATTCGCGGTTCAAGAAAATGAGCGGGCATAATGTGCTTCATCCAATGGGATGGGATGCATTCGGTTTGCCTGCAGAAAACTATGCGATTAAAACTAAAACTCATCCGCGTGATGCGGTTGGAAAAAACATTGCTCGATACAAAGAACAACTTTCGGGTATTGGTTTCAACTACGACTGGAAACGAGAAATAAACACGACTGATCCTGGGTACTACAAATGGACACAATGGATTTTCCTCCAGATGTATAAGAAAGGATTGGCGTTCCAATCAAACGATCCAATTAACTGGTGTCCTTCATGCCAAACAGGCCTTGCAAATGAAGACTTAGACGATGGTAAATGTGAACGTTGTGGATCTGTTGTAGAAAAACGACCAATGCGACAGTGGGTGTTAAGGATTACTGAGTACGCAGATCGATTACTTACAGATCTCGGTAATTTGAACTGGCCAGAATCTATTAAGGAATCTCAGAGAAACTGGATTGGAAAATCTGAGGGAGCTGAAATCAGTTTTAAAACAAAAGATTCCAGTGAGATTCGAGTGTTTACTACCCGACCAGACACAATTTTTGGTGCAACATATCTTGTTCTTTCTCCGGAGCATGAATTTATTCAGAAAAACGAGAGGAAGATTTCGAACATTACTGAGGTCATTCAATATGTTGAAAAAACAAAAAATAAGACAGAAATTGAACGAACTGCTGTCGGAAAAGAGAAGACCGGTGTTCAACTCAAAGGGATAACTGCAATTAATCCTGCTAATAACGAAGAAATTCCAGTTTGGATAGCAGATTATGTTCTCACTTCCTATGGAACCGGAGCTATTATGGCAGTCCCTGCGCATGATGAGCGGGATTTTGAGTTCGCGAAGAAGTTTGATTTACCGATAAGGGAAGTTGTTGTTCCAAACATTATTGATCAACGAAATCCTCCAGTTGCCGGTAAGAAGTCTGTTGAACGAAGAAATATTCATGCGATTGTGCGGGATCCAAAGACAGGAAAGTATTTAGCGATTAAGTGGCCGAAGTTTAATTGGATTACATTCCCGATGGGAGGTGTAGAAGTGGGAGAAAGTCCAGAAGTTGCAGCTCGACGAGAAGTGCTCGAAGAAACTGGTTTCAAGAATCTTAAATTCGTTAAGGTCATTGATGGCCAGGTTCGCGCTGAATACTTCGCCACTCACAAGGATGAAAATCGAGTTGCATATACAACCGCTGTTGTATTTGAGCTTGAAAATCATGAACAAGCAGAGATTGATGAGAAAGAAAAAGCTCAGCATGAAGTAACTTGGATTGAAGAGAAGCAAATTAACTACGAATACATGACTCATGCCGAAGCAAACTTCTGGCGTGATCGATTGCCTCAAAAATTTAGTCAGTACACTGGTGTTGGTTTTCTTGTTAATTCCGGAGAATTTTCTGGAAAGGAATCCGAACAAGTTAAAAAGGCCATCGTAGATTCTGTTGGTGGAAAAATGGTTACAAAATACAAACTTCGAGACTGGGTTTTTTCACGACAACGATATTGGGGTGAACCAATTCCACTTATCCATTGCGAAAAGTGTGGAGTTGTGCCTGTGCCTGAAAAAGATCTTCCCGTAAAACTTCCCGATGTAAAAAACTACGCTCCTACGGGAACGGGTGAGTCACCACTTGCTGCTATTGAGAAGTGGGTACATGTAAAATGCCCAACCTGCAAAGGAAAAGCAAAACGAGAAACTAACACCATGCCGCAGTGGGCCGGCTCATGTTGGTATTACTTGCGTTATATGGATCCAAAGAACAAGAAAGCTCTTGTTGATCCAAAGAAAGAAAAATATTGGGCACCCGTTGATGTGTATGTCGGTGGAGCAGAGCATGCAACTCGACATCTTATTTATGCGCGATTCTGGCATAAGTTTCTTTTTGATATTGGGGTGGTAAGTACGATCGAACCATTCACGCGACTCTATAACGTTGGTCTTATTCTTGCTGAAGATGGAAGAAAGATGAGTAAGCGATACGGAAACGTCATTAATCCTGACGATATTGTTGCTACATACGGTGCTGATACATTCCGAATCTACGAAATGTTCATGGGACCATTCACACAGGCAAGTGCATGGGATACCAAAAGCATCATGGGTTCAAGGCGCTTTATCGAGCGAATTTGGCGTCTTGCTGAAAAAGTAAAAGCAGAAGGTGTTCAACCAAACAAAAAACTTGAAACCTTGCTCCACGCAACTATTAAAAAGGTAAGTGCGGATATCGAGACTTTCAGTTTCAACACAGCGGTTTCAAGTCTTATGATTTTGTCTCGAGAATTTGAAGACGCCAGTGAGGTTGCTGTAAACGATTTTAAAATTCTTCTCCAGCTCCTCGCTCCATTTGCTCCACATGTTACGGATGAGCTTTGGACATCTCTCGGAAACAAAAAAACTATTCATGAAAGCATGTGGCCGACCTTTGATCCTGCAAAAATCGTCTCAGATACGGTAAAGATCGTCGTTCAGGTAAATGGTAAGGTCCGAGATGAGTTTGAAATTGGCGTTTCGGCAGAGGAAAATGAAGTAAAAGAAAGAGCACTTTCTCGGGAAAACGTTATAAAATGGCTCAATGGGGCCGTTCCAAAGCGAGTGATCTATGTAAAAGGAAAGCTCGTGAACATTGTAATTGAATAGAGTCGACCCTTGTGTCAAGGTGGTTGACTATTATATAGTTGGATAGTACAATCCAAAGTAATTATTTATGGTCATGTGACCAAAAATTATGAGCGAAAAAAATATTAAACACATTACGCCATCATTTAACCCGAAAGCTGTCACCAAAAAGCTCATGGGTGTGCTTTCTGACCGAGGACGAGATGTTGTTTCTAGCCGATATGGTCTTGGTAACGAGACTCGAAAAATGACACTTGAGTCAATCGGCAAAAAATACAATATTACTCGAGAACGAGTTCGACAAATTGAAAATCATTCAATTGCGAATATTCGAAAATCAAAGGAGTACGAAAAAGAAATAAAAGTTTTTGCGGAACTAAAGGATCATTTGAAAAAACTTGGTGGTGTGATGTCTGAGCACGACCTCTTAAACCAGTTCACTCCTGACAAGTCAACTCAAAATCATATTCACTTTTTACTCGTGGTTGGTGAAGAATTTAAAAAACACAAAGAGGACGACGAGTTCAAGGCGCATTGGCATATCGATCACAAGCTTGCGGAACGAATTCACGACACACTCCGAAAAATCTACTCGGATCTTGATGACGATGATATTGTTCCTGAGTCAGCGATCATCGATTCTTTCCTTCAGTACATTAAGGATGTTTCTGAAGAGTACAAAAATGAAGAAGTTATTAAGCGATGGCTTTGGATGTCTAAGTCTCTCGACAAGAATCCACTCGGAGAATGGGGTAAGTCAAAATCTTCTAACATTAACGCTCGCGGCGTTCGAGACTACGCATTTCTCGTTATTCGAAAGCATGGTTCACCGATCCATTTCCGAGAAGTTGCTCGGTTAATCACTGAGGTGTTTAACAAGAAAGCACACGTAGCAACAACTCATAACGAACTTATCAAAGACCCTCGTTTTGTCCTCGTTGGCCGTGGTCTGTATGCTCTTGCTGAATGGGGTTACATGAGTGGTGTTGTAAAGGATGTAATCAAAAAAATTCTTGAAAAAGAGGGTCCGCTAACAAAAGAAAAGATTATCGAAAAGGTTCTTAAGGAGCGATACGTAAAGCCAAATACAATTCTTGTAAATCTTCAGAATTCTAAATTCTTTAAGAAAGATAAGCAGGGTAGGTATTCTATTGCATAAAATAACGTATCGCTCAGTTCCGGATCAGGTCCGGAATAAACTCCAGCGGAGAGTCTTGTTGTAAAAGCGGGACCAGGTTCTAACCAAATCGGGGATGACAATACAAAATAAAGGCGGTTATTTGTTATACTAAAGTCATGGTACGTGAGATCCTTTCTACACTTTTGCCCGACTTTTTAGTCACGGTTATTTCAATCGTAATTGGACTTTCTCCAGTTTGGTTGCCAATTTTCCTTACGGGCATATTCCTCAATTTATGGCTCAGATATGTTCGAACAAAGGCGCATATTAAAAATGGTGGATTGCTTCTCGAGATCAAGTTGCCCCGTGACGTTTTTAAATCACCGTTGGCAATGGAAATTATCCTTACATCGCTCTATCAGAGGGGTGGAAGTAGCTATATTGAAACTTTTTTGAAGGGTAAGTACAGACCATGGTTTTCACTCGAAATCGTCTCTATTGATGGTAATGTTCGATTTTTCATCTGGACCCAGCCAAAATTCCGACAGCTTATTGAATCACAGTTTTATTCTCAATATCCTGGAGTGGAAATCTATGAGGCAGAAGACTACACCAAAAACGTTTTTCTTGATCCAAAAGAAATTAGCCTCTGGGGGACAACGTTTAAAAAGAAAAATAAGAAAGGGGATGTATATCCTATTAAAACGTATGTCGATTATGGTCTCGATCGTGAGCAAGAAGAAGAGTCAAAGATTGATCCACTCACATCGTTGTTAGAGTTTATGGGCAGTATTAAAGCTGGAGAACAGGTATGGATCCAGATTTTAATTCAAGCACATCGAGAAATGACCATGAAAGACGATGCGGTTTTTCCTAATCGACCAAGTTGGAATAAGAAGGCCGAGGGTGTGATTAAAGATAAAATTGATGAAATCACTGGTGCTGACGACGAGGATGGGCCACGACGCGCACTTACTCCTGGAGAAAAAGATACCATTGCAGCCCTCGAAAGAACCCTTACAAAACTTCCGTTCGAGGTTGGTATTCGAGGTTTTTACATCGCTCGTAGCAGCGCCTTCAACCCGATCGGTATTACTGGTTTGATCGGAAGCTTCCGACAGTTCGGTTCCCCACACCTCAATGAAATTTCACTCGGTAAAAACACAGACTTCGAGTACGCATGGGAGGATTTCCGAAGAATTCGCAGAACAGAGAAAGAAAAGAAACTACTAAATGCATATAAACTCCGTTCGTTCTTCCAGATTCCATATCAGTATGCCCTCGGCACAAAACCATTTATTATGAATACGGAAGAACTTGCAACGATTTTCCATTTGCCCGGCCAGGTGCTTACAACACCGACGATTACCAAAATTCCTTCACGAAAGAGCGAGCCTCCTGCAAATCTTCCTATTTAAACAACTATGCGACGGCGAAAGAATTTTTGGAGTCAGTTTTCTGTTGATCAGGTCCAGGGTGTGATCACTGATCATCGGTATAAGCTCACAGTTCTTTTTGGTGGACTGGTTTTGCTTTTTGCGCTTGGTATGATTTCGTTTATTTCGACACCACCAAGCAATTTTAATACTGAGGAATTTTTTACAGTTGATAAGGGAATGACAGTGAGTCAAATTGCAAGTTCGCTTAAAGACAAACATTATATTCGATCTAAAACCTTGTTTAAGGTCGTCGTTGCAGGGGTTTACGGCGCTGATAGAAATGCAGTTGCAGGTGAATATAATTTTGATAAACCCATTACAACGTTTGAAATCGCGCAGCGCATAGTTGCAGGAGATTTCGACCTCACTCCGATCAAGGTTACTGTTCCAGAAGGATTAAATAAATTTGAACTTTCAGCACTTCTTGATAAAAAATTACCAAATTTTGATCAGAATGAGTTTATTGCATTAGCAGAAGAGGGATATATGTTTCCTGATACGTATTTTTTTGTACCAAACATTAAGCCAAAGAAGGTTGTCGAAATGATGCGAGAGAATTTTGATAAGAAAATTGCAAGTTTGGAGGAGGGGATTGTTAAGTCCGGACGGTCAAAGGAAGATGTGATTAAAATGGCTTCAATTATTGAAACTGAAGCTCGTAAATTTGAAACCCGACAGATTATTTCTGACATTTTATGGCGAAGACTTGATACTGACATGCCGCTTCAGGTTGACGTCACATTCAAGTACGTAAACGGCAAGACAACCTTTGATTTAACACTTGATGATTTAAATATCGATTCTCCGTATAACTCCTATAGGTATAAGGGTTTACCACCGACACCAATTGCAAATCCTGGACTCGATTCAATCTTGGCGGCAATTTCACCAAAGGATACAAAATATTTATTCTTTTTGTCTGATCATTACGGCAATATGCACTACGCAGTAACATTTGATGAGCACAAAAAGAATAAGGCAATGTATTTGCAGTAGTTTGGTTTTTAATTTTAAGGCACAATAGAAACGTGGCATCTTTACCAAATGTAATAAAAGCAAACGGTCTCATTGAACCATTTGATCCAAGTAAGCTTGAGCGTTCTTTGCTTCGAGCCAAAGCTGATCCAATGATTGTTTCAAAAATCATTGACCATATCGGCCGAGAAACCTCCGGTACGCCAACGACATCTCAGATTTATAAACATGCTTTCTTTTTACTAAATAAATTTCAACGTCCTGCTGCATATAAGTATTCTATTCGTGAGGCATTGGCAGCGCTCGGACCGTCAGGATTCCCATTCGAAAAATTCGTCGCAGAAATTCTCAAAGCACAAGGGTTCACAACAGAAGTTGATCAGCAGGTGAAGGGTGGCTGCACAACTCATGAGGTAGATGTTGTCGCTTGGAACGATCTTAAGCTACTTATGGTTGAAGCAAAATTCCATAATCAACGTGGTATCAAATGTGATTTAAAGGTTGCGCTTTATGTAAAAGCTCGTTTTGACGACTTGTTAGAAGCAACACATTTTGTTGGGGGAAAAAGACGGCCAATTACTGATAACTGGCTCATAACAAATACATCGTTTACTTCAACAGCAATCGAATACGCGCTTTGTAAGGGGTTAACCATGATCGGCTACAATTATCCAGAAAAAGGGAATTTGCATGACATGATCGAAGACGGTGATCTTATGCCAATTACTTGTCTCCACGAGGTTCATTCGAACGAACTCAGACTACTCCTCAACAAGGGTCTAGTTTTGTGTAAACAAATTAGAGATAATGTCACTATTCTCCAAGAGGTAGGTATTCCGCAGGATCGAGCGAAAAAGATTGTCGAAGAAATTGCAGCAATTCACTAGCGATGGGATTTCCAACTAAAAGAAAAACATGGGGCTTGTTTGATCCAAGCTCCAAAGAACCCTATAAAATTAGCCGAAC
>DATGWK010000010.1:0-4853 GCA_035299525.1 Candidatus Nanoarchaeia archaeon | reverse complement strand
CTTACTGCAGTCACGACGACCACAGCAACCGCCACAGCAACCCGAACGACGTACGGGCTCTTGCACTGGCGGTTGTTTTGTTTGTTGGGGAATTGTAGATTTGTCTGCCTCGGTGTTTGTCGGTGACTGATCTGAGTCGGGCGAAGTCCTGAATTCTGCACTCGTTGGCGCATCAGGACCAACCAGATGTTTGGGCTTGAGATGCATTTTACATTCTCCTGGTGTTAAGTGTCTTACGACACGGGGTGTTCTTTCTCAATAAAACATACCACAAATAAAAAGGGCCCGCCCAGCAGTAGATTGCTGAAACGGGCCGGACACAGGACACACTCACACCTTCAAAAAATCAGGGAGGCCAAGCATTGCATCGGCCGCTTGAGACTCCATCTCCCGAAGAAGAAACTCCCTCAGACGAGACGCAATCCCACCCCGGCCGTCGAAGGCTCCATGACAACACGGTTCAAACGCTCCGAACTGATCGAAGTGCTCTCCAACAGCCTGGATCACAACCCTGCTGAGATCACCTCCGAGGGTTGCCTTCTCACCAAGAACACTGTCACGGTCCGGACGAGTGTTCCGAGCGGCTGCTTTCGCTGCCGCTCTTTGTTCTGATGTGGGCGCACACAGCTCCCAGACCGAAGGCTCACGCTCACTACGCGGTATCGGTTCAGCCACAGCCATTCCTTGGACTGGCAACTTGGGCAATCCTCGCCAAAAACCGTCATGTGTGAAAGACATTGTCCACTCCTGTTAGTTGTGTTTGTTCCCCCTATCCTCCTTCAAAGTACCACGAATTAGCAGAAAAGCAACTATAGTGATTGCGTAGAAACCAATGACGATATTAGTTGAAAAAATATTGAAAGAAATCTCTGACAAAGAAAATTGTGAGAAATAATTTACGATAGCGAGTTCGTATGAGAGCAATCCATTTGAAACAAAGGCAAATGGCAATGCAATCATATATGGGAGAAAACCCGTAAGCCCTGTTATGAAACATGAAAGCATCGTAAGTGGCATGAGCGGCAAGATCAAAATATTTACTGGCAAAGAAACCGCCGACACAAAACCGGTCATCCATGTAAGGATCGGTAACAAGTAGAGCTGAACCGTAACGTTTGAAATAACAATTTCTCTCAATCCAAATTTCTCGGGAATAAATCTCGTGAATGAAAACTGTTCAACCCACGGAACCACCTTCACAACTGTAAACGTTGCGAGAAATGAAAGTTGAAATGATGGACTGTGAATGAGAATGCTTGGATTTTGAATAAGCATCAGAAGCGAAGCGAGAAACAAACCGCGCGTGGGATCGTACTTACGAATCGACAACCGAGACAGCAAAACAAGAATTGCCATAATAGATGAACGAACAACGGTTGCTGATGCACCAGTAATCAATGCGAACAAAACAATTCCGACCATAGAAAAAGAAATTCCGAGGAATCTTGGCAAAAACGAAAACACCTTCCCTATTGCCTCAGCGACAATAGATACGTTGTAGCCAGAAAGCACTACGATATGAACCAGCCCAGTCTTTCTAAATTTTTCCTGAAGCTCTCCATTAATAGACTGTTTACCGTCGATAAGAATCCCGGCGGCAAGCGAACTTTTTGGTTCGGGAAGCATTTTCTTAAGTGAATCAACGAATTCTCTCTTCAACCAAAATAATCCGGCGAGAATAGAACTTGGCGGTTCATTACCGTGTACTTGTACTGATGCATTCTTAAGCAGGTACTCAATATTGTTTGATTCAAGATACCCAACGTAATCAAATTCCCTACCTGTATCAGTGTAAAAATTCTCTGGCCTCGTAAGTTGGCCACGAATTGTGACTAAGTCACCGTAGTAAAAATCTTTTGGGCTCGTTGTTGTAACAAGAACCTTTTGCTTTTCAAATATCTCTTTCTTATTTATTTCTTTGATCTGAACCTTAACTCGAGTGTTGTAGTCTCTCTTCTCTTGTTCTTCAACCAATACTCCTTGGATCGTTACTTTCTGACTTATAAACTGTTCGAGTTCTGATTCTTTGTGAGGAAATCTCCATGGTCCAAATTCGTATCCAATAATCCCCAAAGCAAATATAAAAACGAGCCAGTACAAACCCATGCCGCGAAATACGCGAGTTTTCATGAAAATATTTTTCCAAGAGCCAGATCAAGAAAAAATCAACGAGAATTAAAATCTTTCACGATTTCGGCTTCTTCCTCCGGACTCAATGCTTTCTTGTAGAGAGCGCCTTTTGCACCCCTCACCCTCTTTTCGGTTTCTGCCCAGGTTTTATGAATTTCAATTTTACCGTCCACCTTACTTACGTATGAGAATGCAGCTGCTCGAGATCGAGATTTACTTGCGGATCGCTTCTCATGTGCTTCTGGGTTGTGTGAAATATTGAGAACGTCATGGCCATAGTCCTTGAGAAGACCGCGGTAGAGCTTTGGATTCTTTCCATCTGCAAAAGCGGTGGCTATCTTGTCACACTGGTCATTGCCCACAATACCGACGTGCCCCTTCACGAGATGCCACGCAATTTCTTTTCCCTCCATAACGATGGCCATTCGCTGCCACAAATCTTTATTCGACACATCGTCTTTAGTCTTTGTCTTCCAATCATTCTTAAGCCATCCCTTGAGCCATGACTTAGCACCATTAAGAACATAGCTTGAATCGGTATAGATATTGATTGGTTGTGGAATCGAATCGACATCTGATGTTTCAATCTCCAGAAACGCAATCGCTTCGATGACCGCGGTAAGTTCCATTCGGTTGTTTGTTGTTTCTCTTTCAGCTCCGCCAAGTTCTGTAACTTCTTCCCCCTCTACGATAACTGCCGCCCAGCCACCCGGACCAGGATTTCCTCTCGATGCGCCGTCTGTAAAAATGATTATGCTGTTCATGAAATACTTATGATTCTCAGTCGTAATTCTGGTGTTCTTTTAAAGAATGATTTCTCAAGTGATGCCTTTATATCAATCACGTCTCCAGATTTTACCATCTTCAAAGGATCATTTGCTTTTGTAAAAAATGAGATGCCTGTATATGTTTCACCGACAGAATTCTCGAAGCTAACCTCAGTATGGTTCTTCGTTTTTCCAAACGGTTTTGCGCTTTTGATCTGTACGTTTTTGAAAAGAAATACTGGCTTTGGATTCCCCACTCCAAACGGCGCCATTTTCTCAAGTACCGAATACAATCCGTGGTTGATGTCGTCGGCGGTTAGTATTTCTTCAATATCCTCCTCGGGTGCCGCGCCGGCTGTAAATAGTTTCTTGTATGAATCGGAAAGGGCCTGCTCAAGTCCGTGGATCTTGTCTTGTTCAAGAGCAAACCCTCCAGACATCTTGTGACCGCCGAAGTGTGTAAAAAGTTCTTTGCTTTGTTCCATAAGGTCAACAACGCTTACTCGCCCATCAGAACGGCATGAACCCTTGATTGTTGGACTACTTTCCTTTCCCCAGAGAAATACCGGCCGATCATGATCATCCTTGAGGCTGTTTGCCACCAAACCAAGCACAGTTGGCTTCCAATGAACATGCCCGAGCACGATCACCTCCCGGAGCGAGCCATTGCGGGCTCTTTCCGCTACCACCTGATTCACCTCTCGAACGATTGAGGCAACGAGCCCCTTTCGCTCATCATTAATTTTATTGAGATGTTCAATAAGTACACCGGCGCGTGTCTCGTCTCTTGTAGAAAGAAGTTCGAATGCATCATGCGGCAAGCCCATACGTGACGCGGCGTTGATGCGTGGAGTGATTGTGAAACTCACATCATCTTCAGTCAGAAATCGTTGATTGGCTCGAGCCTGGCGAAGCAGTTTCATGAGACCAAGTCGCGGTGATTTACGAAGCACCTTGAGACCATAGAATGCAAAAACTCGATTCTCTCCTGTAAGTGGCACCATATCAGAAAGCGTTGCGAGTCCAACCATATCGAGAAGCCACTTCTCCCAACCAGCAGTAATGTGCTGTCGCAAACCTTTTGCATCAGGATTAATTAGAATTGCTTGGATCAATTTAAAGATCACACCGGAACCACATAGAAACTTGTACGGATACTGACAATCTTTCTGTTTTGGATTGAGAATCGCATATGCTGGTGGAATTTCTCCATTCGGTTCATGGTGATCGGTAATGATCGTATCGATACCAAGCTCATTCCCCCGCTTCACTGCGGCAACATCAGTAATTCCACAGTCGATTGAAATCACAAGTTTGGCTTTTCGTTCAGCGATTTCTTCCATTGCTTCAACATTGATACCAAAGCCTTCCTCGAGTCTGTCAGGAATATAGTTTTCAAAATTTTCAAATCCTACTTTTTTAAAAAAATCATGAAGCACGACTGCACCCGGGATTCCATCGGCATCGTAATCACTATAAATCTCAATCTTTTCGTTATTTTTGATCGCACGAATAACTCGCTCGACTGCTTTTGCCATATCTTTGAGCAAATATGGGTCGTGCGTATGCTTGTCGTAATCCGGAGAGAGAAAATCTTGCGCTTGTTCATTCAAAAAACCTCGCTTCTCGAGCATTTTGGTCAGAAGTGGATGCGAAAGACCGTTAAGCATGGGGCTATTATACCGTAGCGGCTAAAAGAAAAATTAAAATTCTGTTGTACAATGTCCGACATGGAAAACTGTATCTTCTGCAAAATCGTAGACGGCACAATCCCAAGCGAAAAAGTCACTGAAACGAATGATTTTCTCGCGTTTATGGATATTAATCCTCGTGCGCCTGGTCATGTCTTGGTAATTCCAAAGAACCATCACCGTTGGGTATGGGATGTGCCAAACGTCGGAGAATACTTTGAACTCACGAAGAAAATTGCTCTCGCTCAACAAAAAGCGTTTGGTG
>DATGWK010000009.1:0-2352 GCA_035299525.1 Candidatus Nanoarchaeia archaeon | reverse complement strand
GTATCACCTTTAGCCAGCTCAAAAGCCTTAACTGTAGTTAATGGCAAATAATATACATTTCCTTGATTTTCCAGTCGAGGAATGTCTCTGCTATCTTGAGTGACGTTAAGATGCCATGGGGCCACGATATTAATTTTTTTGTCGGAATAAGAAGGTTCCTTTGGCTTGTAAGACACTGGGAAACTATTGAATTTAAACATGACTTTTCCAACCAGGCTGTCGAGTTGTCGAATATTCATTATCAAAGCAATGCGAGTCAAAGCTGGTTCTCCATCCAAAGTTTTCAAAGTGGATAATGGGCATATTCCATTTGTTTTTTGAAGGAATGTGCATCCAGTTCGATAGTTAGCGTAAAGGATGGGTTCGTGAGCAGATCCGAATAAGCCAATTTTGGCTTCCACAGCATTAATTTGATCATGTATCTGGCGATACAGTTGTCCATATCGGATTCTGGCACGAAGATATTTGTAGCCATGGATGATGCAGTAGGTGTCGGTTGGTGTGAAAGTCACTGAGTTGGTTTCAGTCAACTCTTGAACCTTTAAAGTAAAGACACCACTGACGGTCATTACACAGACAAGGAGAACAGTTGACGTAATCATCTTGGATCACGCTGTCGAAGGGTTTGTAAACGTTGGCTTCGAGCTTCTTGTTGTCGGTTTTGTAATTCAAGGCGTGCCTTATCTCTTTTTTCCTTTTCTTCTTTTTCTTTTAATAGCTTCTCACGGGCAATCTGTGCACGCGTTCGAGGTGGGATAGGCACTGACACGGTTTCTTTATCGGTTGGAGATTTATATCCGGGAACGGTCGCGGTATTTGCATCGTCAAGTACTGTTGAATCATTCACTGTTTCAGGTACTGATTCTTCCGGCGTTAACCTTGAACTTGATTGATCCGTGGCTTTAAACAACTGTCGTGCGACCGATGATGTGAGGCTTCTCCATAAGCCTTTTGAAGGGCTTTTATTTTCTTCCGATTGGGTTTTTTGGGATTGTTCGGAATCTGGACTTGAATTAACTGATTCAAAGGTAGATGATTTGTTTGAATCAGTCGAGACAGGAGTTTTTAAAGTTGAGGGTGGTGTATCTGCCGTAGAAGAATCACGGGAACGGAATATCTTTGATAAATTTTTCCAAAAGGAAGGAGTTGACGGAGTTACTGAATTTTTATCGTTCGGAGATTCTTCGATTGAATTCGGAACCTTTTCAGGAGTCAGAAATTCATGATTTTCATTGGTAACGCCATTGTCAAGGGCGTCGAATGAAATAACTGGCAAATCTCGGTCTTCTTCTTCTTCGTCAAGAACGTCATTTTCATCTTCTTTCATTTCGAAAAAGGGTCGTACATAGCTGGTATGTACAATATCTTCGTAACTTGGGTCTTCTTCAAGATAGACCTTTACGACTTGAGGTGATACCCTTTCTTTAATCACGTAGGGGCCTTGATATTTGGGTCCCCATTTTTGATGAATGAGACGCAAATAATGACGTCGAAGAAAAACCTTTTGACCAGGAAAGTATTCCATCTCTCTGGAATAAGGGTTGAGTCGTTCAACTGTTTTTGCTTGAGCTTTTGCTATTGCGAGTCTGGTTTCTTCAGCCAGTTTGCTGATTTGGTCATCTCGCAAGTTGAGATACTCTTCAAGTGTTACTCTTTCAAGTTCTGTCTTTGAAGGAGTTTCAAACAAACTTCGCGGTCTGATACCAGTAAGAACTTCTAACGGAGATCTTTTGATAGTTGTGTGGTAAGTGGAATTATGGGCCCATGCAGCGAATGCTAGCAATGAATCCCAATTAGAAGCATCAGCTTCTTCAAGATACATGGCAAGATACGAATGAAGATCTTTATGAGATCTTTCATTCTCTGAGTTCCCTTGTGGACGGTATGCTGTAGTAGGAGAATGTTTTACGCCCAGGAACTGACATAAATGTCGGAATACGGTAGACATGAAGTTGCGACCACGATCAGTCACAATTTTCTTTGGAACGCCATAGTGACAGACCCATTTATTCAGAAAAATTCTTGCAGTTGTTTCTGCTGATGCATCAGGCATCGCAGCAAAGATCAAAAAACGAGACAAACGGTCTTGGATGCACAAGGCGTATTTAGATCCGGCATTTGAATTCGGCAAAGGGCCAACAATGTCCATTGAAACTTGTTCTAGGCATCTCGCTGGAGGCGGGTTAGATGCACTAGGTATTTTTTGTTTTGCAGGTTTAAATCGTTGGCAAGTAAGGCAATATTTACAGTAATCGTAAATATCAGTCAGCATTTCAGGCCACCAAACGATGTTTCGGAGTGCTTGCGTCATTTTTGCTACGCCTTGGTGTCCAACTGAAGGGGCATCATGAG
>DATGWK010000008.1:0-2329 GCA_035299525.1 Candidatus Nanoarchaeia archaeon | reverse complement strand
CTCGGGCAGAAGAATCTTGAGCAATTCGCTCGAGTCGAGCGAATTCGTCCTGACCAACTGGATGACCCTTAAGTTCTTGTTCAAGAATTCGGTGTACAACAAGGTCCGGATATCGACGAATTGGGGAAGTGAAATGGGTGTAGAACTTGAACGCGAGACCAAAGTGACCAATGTTTTTGGTTGAGTAAACAGCTTTTGACATTGATCGAATAGTCGCAGTTTTAATCAGATCAGCGTTTGGACTGTTTTCCACTTGTTTCAAGAGTTCATTAATATCTCTTGAGGTAATTTTCCCATCCTTATGATGAAGGGTATATCCCATTGCTTTGAGGAACACTGAGAGATCAGTCACTTTTTGTGGATCGGGTAAATCGTGAATACGGTACATACCGATACCTTTTTTGTCTTTGTGAGCTTGGTAAATAAACTCAGCAACTTCGCGGTTCGCGAGTAACATGAAGTCCTCAACAAGCATGTGTGTATCAAGTCGTTCTTTTTTATAGACAGCGATTGGTTTGCCGGCTTCGTCGAGCTTGAATTTGATTTCTGTTGTTTCGAAATCAATTGCACCAGCAGCGAACTTCTTCTTTCGGAGCTCTTTTGCAATTTTGTTCAAGAGCAAAAGTTCTTTTGCATAATCACCCTGACCTGTATTGAGAACATCTTGTGCGTCTTCGTATGTAAAACGTCGGTTTGAATTGATTGTAGATTTGCCAAACCATCGCTTAGAAATTTCGCCATGTTCATTCATGGTGAATACTGCACTGAAGGCGAGTCGATCAACTTTTGGATTGAGACTACAAAGGTCGTTTGAAAGGACTTCTGGTAACATCGGAATTGTTCG
Organism: Candidatus Nanoarchaeia archaeon; assembly: GCA_035299525.1. Classification (GTDB taxonomy): domain Bacteria; phylum Patescibacteriota; class Minisyncoccia; order Phycocordibacterales; family DATGWK01; genus JAHFLV01. Next base: position 1,485 of record DATGWK010000008.1, on the reverse strand, counting down.
GTCAACAAGATATACAGAAAGTGCACGCTTTCGAGCCTCGGCATCAAGTGGACCACCCGGCCGGACGAAATGAGACACGTCAGCAATGTGTACGCCGATTTCGTATTCACCATTACCAAGCTCTTTTACAGAAATAGCATCATCAAAGTCTTTTGCGTCAAAAGGATCGATAGTAAATGTCGTGATATTTCGAAGGTCTGCTCGAAGACTTGTCTCTTCCTCCATTCGTGCTCGCTCGCGTGCAGCCACTTCGTTTGCTTCGTCATTGACTGCTTGTGGAAAAGAGTTTTCAAAGCCACTTTCGATCACAATCGCTTCCATTTCGGTGTTGTGCTCACCCTTTCTACCGATGATTCGTACGATTGTTCCTTCCGGATTCTTCTTTGGATCAGCCCAGTTAAGGAGTTTTACTTGAACCTTGTCGTTAGTTTTTGCACCCATTGCGTTTTCTGGTTTCACCACAATGTCTCGGTACATTCGTTTATCATCCGGCACAATGTAAATGCCGCCGTTCACTTCAACGGTTCCAACAAAACTTTCTCGAGCTCGAGAAATAACCCTTACAACTTCACCTCTAAGTCGTTCTCCAGGAACGCGGGGAAGAAGAGTGATTTCGACTTCGTCATTGTTGAGGGCGGTATTAATAACCGCATTGTCGATCTCAACATCTTCGGTTCCTTCGGGTTGATCGGCAATTTTGAAATAACCGACACCCTTGCTACTTACAGCTAGCTTACCAATAAGATGCTCGTCTGGCTTCGAAGGTTTGTATAATTTTTGGTCAGGTTTTACCTGGTTAGATCGAGATTTATTACTCGGTCTTTGACTATCACGTGGTTTCATTTATGGGTTAAATATAGCAAAAAAGAACCATAAGTCACATTGATTGACAAGAGGTAAACAAATCAGTATCATTTCGATAGATGTACATCCTATTCTGGTATGCCTTGTTGGTATTCCAGTACGAATAATGTTCGAGGTCACAACTGTGGAGGTATCATGACACAGGCAAGCACATCAGCACGGAAGCTGATCGACTGCAGTGCAGATCCGATTATGCCAGGGCACAAATGGAGTCTGGTAAGTCATACCAGGCTTGGTCCTGTCGAATGGGACCCGACGAAGATCGGGAAATTTCAGCCACAGGAGCTCAGGGAGGGGAAAAATCTGACCATTGGCAGGGTTGTCGATTCGTTTTCGGCAATGAATCTACTCGGGGCTGCCAACGGAAACCTTCTCGATTTCATGCTTCAACACCAGAGTGATGTGCCTACGAGCGTCATGCTTGACCCTGCTGGCCTGCGCAAAATCAGTTTGATTTTCCCGGGGACGGTGTATAAGTTCGGTTCGCAGTCAGTGATTCGTTACCTGTACGTCAGCCCCAAACGAGAGTTGGCCTGCCATTGGAAGCCACTTACGAGCCTTCTGCTCGATTCGGAATACTTGGCCTTTGTCGAGTGATTTTTGTCTCAGATGTTCATACCC
>DATGWK010000007.1:0-3006 GCA_035299525.1 Candidatus Nanoarchaeia archaeon | reverse complement strand
CAAGAGCGATATTTTGCTCCGAGAGTTTTTGGACAAACGATTCCGGGGTATGTATGTAAGCAGTGTTGAAATCGAACGAGGTCAGAAGACTCTTCGAATCATCATTGAAACTTCACGACCAGGTCTTATCATTGGCCGAGCGGGTGAGGGTAGCGTAAAACTCCAGAGTGATTTGGCTAAGAATGCTGTTAAACTCGGCATTGCTCCAAAGCAAGAAATCAAGATTGATATCAAAGAAGTTCGATATCCAGAAACCAATGCCATGATCATGGCACAGATGATTGCCGAGGGTCTCGAAAAGCGACTTCCATTCCGACGAGTGATGAAACAGTCTTTGGAAAAGATTATGGCAAACAAGGGTGTCCTTGGTTGCAAGATCGAACTCTCTGGACGACTCGGTGGTGCAGAAATGTCACGAGTAGAAAAGCTCCGAAAGGGTCGAGTACCTCTTCAGACTCTTCGAGCAGACGTTGATTTCGTTCGATACGAAGCTCGAATGACATACGGTCAGATCGGTATCAAGGTATGGATCTACAAGGGTGATATCTTCGAGAAGGATCGAAAGAATGCATAATTTTATATAAAACCATGGTCTCTCTTATTCCAAAAAAAGTTAAATATCGAAAGTGGCACACATTCCGCCGAAATCCTAACCGAGTAACTCCAACTACTCGTGGTTCTAAAATTTCTTTCGGTTCATTTGGTCTCAAGGCAGTTTCTGCTGGCCGAATCAAGTCAAACCAAATCGAAGCAGCTCGAAAGGTTCTCTCTCGAGAGCTCGGAAAGAACGGTCGTGTATGGATTCGAATATTCCCAGACATGCCATACACTCAGAAGCCACCAGAAGTAAAGCTTGGAAAGGGTAAGGGTGACCCCCAGGGTTACCAGGTGCCTGTTTTAGCTGGACGAGTACTCTTCGAGGTCGACGGAGTAACTGAAGCAATTGCTCGAGAGGCGGTTCGAAAGGCTGGTAGCAAATTACCAGTACTTACGAAGTTCGCTGCTCGAACATAATTGCAAAGGCATAAGAACTACGCTATAAATTCATTTCCATGAAATACGCCGAAATTAAAGGTAAAGATCAAAAGACACTTGTAGACATGCTTAAAGATAAGCAGAATGCACTTCGTGCTTTTACTTTCGGCACAGCGGGTAGCAAGAGCCGCAACGTCAAAGAGGGTAACAATATCAAGAAAGATATTGCTCGAATCATGACAGAAATGAACAAGAAATAAAATGAAAAAGACAATTGCACAACCACAAACAGAAGCACCAATGAAGAAACAACTTCAGGGTGTAGTTGTATCTGACAAAATGAAGGATACAGTTGTAGTTCGTGTTGAACGATATTTCAAACATCCTAAGTACAAGAAATTCATTTCACGAAGTAAGCGGTTTATGGCACACGATGCGGGCAATACTCGCAAAGTAGGCGATACAGTAACCATCGAAGAAATTCCTCCGATGTCTCGTCATAAGCATTTTCGAGTAATTGCTAATTAGATAAATTGCCATGATTCAACCACGCTCAATCGTAACCATTGCAGATAACTCAGGCGCACAAATCGGCCGAATTTTCAAAGTGCCAGGCGGTTCTATGAAGCGCTGGGCAAAGATCGGCGAAGTCGTTGTTCTCTCTGTTCAGAAGGCGGCACCTCGAAAGGGTGTAAAGAAGAAGGACGTTCTCCGAGCAGTCGTTGTTCGTCAGAAGGCGCCATTCCGACGTGCTGATGGTTCATACATTCGATTCGATGAAAACGCAGTTGTAATCATCGGCAAGGCTGATAATGAACCAATCGCAGGTCGTATCTTTGGTCCGATTCCACGAGAGCTTGGTGAGCTTGGTTATCAGACAATTATTTCTCGAGCACCAGAAGTTTTGTAATACTATGAAAATCCGAAAAGATGACAATGTAATCGTGATCTCAGGCAAAGACCGTGGCAAAACCGGTAAGGTTCTTAAGGCTATGCCAAAAGAGAACAAGGTACTCATTGCTGGTGTAAACGTGCTTAAGCGACATGAACGACCTCGAAAGAGTGGTTCAAAAGGTCAGGTTATTGATAAACCAATGCCAGTTCATGTTTCAAATGTAATGATTGTTGATCCAAAAGATGGAAAACGAACTCGAGTTGGTGTTAAGGTTGAAGCCAACAAAAAGAAAGTACGAGTAACTAAGAATTCTGGGGCTACCCTTTAATACACATATATGATTTCTGTACGAGAAAAAAATAAAAGCGCATACGAAAGCCTCAAGGGATCTTTGGGCTATACAAATCCGATGCAAGCTCCTCAGCTTACAAAGGTAACTATTTCTGCAGGCATTGGCTCATTCAAGGATAAGAAAAAGATTGACGTTGTTGTTGATCGTCTTGCCAAAATCACTGGTCAGAAACCAGTAAAGAAGGGTGCAAAGATTTCTATTGCCGCATTCAAGGTCCGACAAGGTGATCCAGTTGGTGTTCAGATCACACTTCACGGTGGCCGAATGTACGATTTCCTCGATCGTTTGATCAACGTTGCACTTCCACGAACAAAAGACTTCCGAGGTATCCCAGTATCTTCTATCGATGCAATGGGTAATTACACCCTTGGTATTAAGGAACACACCATCTTCCCAGAGACTTCCGATGAAGATCTCAGAGACGTGTTTGGTTTTGCAATCACTGTTGGTACAACAGCTCGAAACAAAGATGAGGCAAAAGCATTTTTCGAACATCTCGGTTTCCCATTCAGCAAACTTTCAAAGGAAGAACTCCAAGGAAAGAAAGTGAAGAAAGATAAACCAAAGAAAGAAAAGGCAGAAAAAGCAGCCTAACATTCAAAAAACCCCGCCGCTCGGTGGGGTTTTTGTTATACACAATATTTCAAATCAGCGGGCGCTACCTTGTTAGACTTATATATGTTTGATTACTAGTTTTTATTTATAGTCATGAAGAAATATTTAGTGGGAATGATCGTGGCGGGATTACTTCTTGCTGCTCCGGTTTCTGCTCAGACAAATGATG
>DATGWK010000006.1:0-3741 GCA_035299525.1 Candidatus Nanoarchaeia archaeon | reverse complement strand
ATAAGGCCAACAAGAATACCAGATACCACCACAAGATTAAGGAAGGTGAGGACCATTACAAACACAATAAGGCTTGTTGTCCAAAGACTTGATCGTCTGATTTGTCGGATCGCGAGGTACAATCCGATTCGAATGTTGAGTGGTAGGTTGGTAAACATGTATTACTTACTTGCTGGAAGCACAACCACGTCCCCAGGATTTAGGCCCGAAGTGATCTCAATTTCACCATATGAAGATACACTACCAGTGGTGACTTCACGTTCCGTATTTTGCTCGGCGACTCGAACAATTACGTACTTCTTTCCATTTTTACTTGTAACTGCTTTTTGTGGCACGACAATTACGTTCGATTTCTTTTCTGAGGTAATAATAACGTTTGCAGTCATACCCGATCGGATTCGTTCATCTTGAGTTGTAAATTCAAGCTTGGCTCGATATGTGGAAACACCATCTCGAATCGTTTCTGCTGGGTCAATGAAAACGACGCGTGCTTCAAATGGGATTTCATCACCGTATGCGTCGAGTGTTACAACTGCAACGTCACCAATCTTGATGAATGGTAGATTAATTTCTGGAATGAAACTTTCAATTTGTAGCTTGTCGGCACTAATCATTGAGATTGCTGGTGTATTGGCAGTAGAGACTTCACCAACCTTTGCATCTACTTTTGTAACTACACCAGTAAATGGAGCAGAGATTGTTCGTTCTGCAATCTCGGCCTGAATCCGAGTAACTTCGGCACGAGCGCTTTCGATCCCGGCCTGCGCGGCACTGATACCACTTGATCCTGCGGTAAGACGAGCTCGAGCAGTTTCTACCGCTCGGTCTCGAGTTCTGATTGCTTCTTGATAATTTTGGTATGCGGTTACGTAAGTAGCGCTTCGTGTGTTCGGAATGGTTACATACCAGGTTGTCTCGTCATATTCAGTTAAATTGTCAGGGAACGAAACAAATAAGCCACGAGTGCCAAGGGGAGTTGCTTCATTTTGGAGAACTTTTACATCGTTTACGTTTTCAAGTTCAAAAACTCGAATCTCTCGTCCGCTAAGACCTGAATTAGTTTTTTTAACAATAAACTTGTATCGTCCTTCAGCACCCTTGTAGAGACCAGAAATTACCGGCGGGGTAGCTGTGTTTGAATTTGATGACGGAACAGCAGCTAGGTCATTCGAAAGAAGTTTTTGGTATGCATTTTCAACAAGAGTGTCTTGTTCACGTTGTACTTTTTCCAGGCTTGTTTCCGAACTTGCGCTTTCTGCTTCACGTTCAGCCAACGTAGCTCGTGCAGACTGAAGTTGTGAGAGGAGAGTTCCTGTCACAAGACTGGCAAGTGTTTGGCCTTGCACTACTTGAGTACCAACATCAACATTCACATTTGTAACTCGTCCCGATTCAGCAAATGAAAGGTCCACACTCTCTGCCGCCACAACCTTACCCGACACAGAAACCTCTTTTACAAAATCGCCACGTTGTACGGTGAGTGTGCCAGTAGTATCGTTGGCGTTTCCTCCAAATATTTTGAATCCAATAAATGCAACAACAACTATAACTATGCCCCACACAATCTGCTTTTTCTTAAGTTTTTTGATTCTTCCCCAAAAAGTTTTCATAGAATGTCATTGTATCGAAAAAACACACAGTGGTCTAATGTAAAGGTGATAGAATAAACCAACAAATGGACATTGTGCACCATATTATCCCATTGCTCTCGTCTCTTGGTGTGTGGACGTATTCGCTTGCGTTTACAGCATCACTTACTGAGTCACTTGCGTTTGTTGGAATCTTTATTCCTGGTACGGCAATTGTCATGCTCGCAGGCTTTAGTGCTGCACAAGGTGTCGTTCATCCAGTTTTTTTGGCATTGTGTGTTGCGCTCGGCGCAATAATCGGAGATTGTTTTAGTTATTATCTTGGCACAAGAGGCAACAGCTTTTTCAAAGAAGAAAGCGTGTTCTTTAAGAAAAGCCACCTGGACAAAAGCAAGATATTTTTTGAAAAACACGGTAACAAAAGTGTTTTTCTCGCACGATTTATCGGACCACTCCGTCCCTTTGTTCCGTTTTTTGCCGGTGTTTCAAAAATGAATGTACGAGTTTTTCTTTTTTGGAACATAGTAAGTGCAATTCTTTGGTCTGCGACGTTTGTTATTCTCGGGTACTTTTTCGGTCACGCATTTCGGGCAATCGAAGCCTGGTTTACCCGCGGTGGGCTCATTCTCGTTCTAATTATCGTGTCTGGGTCTGGTATGTGGTACGCCATAAGCCGGAGAAAGCACGTCGTCCGCTTTCTCAATCGTTGGATGTAAGAAAAAACCCGAGCATTGCTCGGGTTCCGTGTTCTGTAGCACGCTTCATTAATCAGCTACGCGTTGACTGTTTTCTTGGGCTTTGCGTTGCTGCCGCGGATCGCCGCAACAGTTTGATAGATGTTTTCGATTTTCCCAATGTCCACCCCTGGCATCTGATGAAGCAGATTGAGTGCGGTGCACCCGGGTTCGTGGCCCATCCCACAGAGCAGGTCACCGGTATCAACCTTGGTTGCGTTCCGCTTGCTTGCCACACCCTTGGCCATGATAATCGCGTGCGCCAGGCGTGGTGTGGGCAACAGCGAGGCGTTCTCGGGGCTCGATGTGTCACCGTGGGGTATTGTGGTGAAGATGACTCGCTTGAGCTCGGCTGGATTGTTAATACCAGCAGACTCGAGAACCCTTTGACCAACACTCTTCGATTCCGCGATCGCCAACAGTACGTGTTCGGTTGAGATGTGCGTATGCCCGTGTTCGATTGCTAGCCTGTTCGCCACTTTCATGCAGGCAAGAGCTGTCGGGCCAAATTTCTCGTTCATTTGAGTATCTCCAGTGAGAGGGAATGTTCAGAATCTTTATAAACTCTACCCGTATTTTTTATACTTGTCAAAAAAACGCCGCCCATATAATTTGGGCGGCGAGTGGCATCACACCATGTGTGTGAGCTCGTGTTGGTTCGATGCTGCTTCCGTAATCTTTTCACGGAGATTGCATGGCGGCAGGAACGCTGCCATGATGCACATTGCTGTGCAGCCAGGATCCTTGCTGATCGCAATGAGCATGTGATCCGTGTCGATCTAGCGGCTGTCCGAGTCCGCTGCTTCGGTCTTCGCATACTTCATGATCCGCCTCAGTTGTGCTCCCGGAATCGGTTCACGCTCGACATCGCCGAGGTGGCGAGCACATAGTCGAGATCTGACGCGAACCTCAAGCGGATCGTATTCGAGGCCCATGCTCCTCAGAATGCTCTGACCGGGACCAGCTACAAACGCAATACCAAGCAGCACATGCTCGCTCTCGATCGCTGGATGGCCAAGTTCTGTTGCCATCGTGGTTGCGTGGGACATTGCACATTGTCCTCGTGCGGAGAGTCCTTCAATCATTGATACATCCTCCCTAATGTAAAGTTCTGTTCAGAAATGTGGGTACGTCCGGCTAATATTTAACCATTGTTTATACATTCTTGCAAGGTCTTGATATCAAGTTTTTTCATGTTAAACATTGCCTTGTATGCCTCTGGATTTGTAAGAAGTTCTTCAATATTTGTAGGAGTAATCTGCCACGATACGCCAAATTTGTCTTTAAGCCAGCCACACTGCTGGGCGTTTGGGTCACCACCTTCGCTGAGTTTGTTCCAGAAATAGTCAATTTCTTCTTGGTCCTTGCACGCAACTACAAAAGAAACTGCCTCAGTAAATTTGAAGTACGGTCCACCA
>DATGWK010000005.1:0-2287 GCA_035299525.1 Candidatus Nanoarchaeia archaeon | reverse complement strand
CGAGCTTTGATAAAAAAGTAGAAAGTTATACCTCAGTAACTGAACCGATCTTGCTCTCAGTTCCAGGTCAGCACAATATTCGAAATGCAAAAGCTGCGTTTCTTGTTGCAAAAGAACTCGGCATACCAAGAGAGAAAATCCTCTCTGGCCTTAAGAATTTCAGTGGAACATGGCGACGGTTTGAATATATTGGTGAAATGAAAAGCGGGGCAGTTGTTTATGATGATTATGGTCATCACCCAACAGAGATTGGTGCAACCCTCCAAGCAACCAGAGAAAAATTCCCAGAGAATCGGATTATTGCAGTATTCCAGCCTCATTTGTATAGTCGAACCAAGGAACATTTTACAGAATTCGGTCCAGCTCTTTCACTAGCTGACGAAATCATAATCATGCCGATTTATGCAGCTCGAGAACCAAAAGACTCATCAATTTCTTCGGAAATGTTGGTTGAAGAAATCAAAAAAGAGGGAAGAAATGCAACAGCTTTTCAGGATTTTGACTCAGTATCGAGTTTTCTCAAAAAGAATACGAAAACTGGTGACGTTGTAATTACAATTGGCGCAGGTGATATCAATACGCTACCTCCACTTTTGATTTCTTAGTATTCCACAGGTAAAACTAGGGTACCCATATGGTATAGTGTCCGAATGATTACACAGAATCGGATTTTATTTGCGATTGGAATGCTGGTTGTCCTTATGCCCTTCTTGGGTTTTCCAAGTCCGTATGAATCTTTTTTTACGGCTGCTGCGGGAGTTGCAATTATTATCCTTGCGTTTATGTATGCACGAAATAAACGACTTCATGAAATTCATCATGAGCCACCCAAGGTTGAAGTAACTACGACCGAAGTATTTGTCGAAAGTCGACCCCGGTTTGCAAGTGACGACGAAGTAGAGGTTACGGATCTCGCGTCGATACGAGATCGTTCACGGCACATTAGAACTTTCTGATCTATTTTTCTAAATGGCTACGCGCGCATCTTTACTCTTACGAATCGGCGGCCTCGTCGCTATTGTTGCTGTAGTTATCGTGCTTTCTGTTATCTCTCCGAAATTTTTTAATGTTGAGTACGATAATGCTGCTGCTCGCGACAACAAAAAGCAGTTGGATGTGCCAACCACAACTCCAGTAAAAGTCGCCGATAAATCATCCATTGTTCCAACGCATATCAAAACTCCTGAGTCGGTAAGGGCAATTTATATGAGCCAGTGTGTTGTTGGTACTCGAAACTTCCGAGACAGGCTTGTGAAGTTGGTTGATGAAACCGAACTCAATTCAATCATCATTGATATAAAAGACTTTACCGGGTACATCAGTTTCACTACAGATAATCCAAAGCTCTCAAGTGCAGTTTCTGATGACTGTGGGGCAGTAGACATGCTTGAGTTTATCGACTCACTTCACAAGAAAGATATTTATGTAATTGGTCGTATCACGGTGTTTCAGGACCCGCGAATGTCGAAGCTTAGGCCAGATTTGGCGGTACGGAAACTTTCTGATGGTGGAGTATGGGCAGATCACAAGGGTTTGAATTTCATCGACGTCGGAGCGCGCGAGCATTGGGATTTTATTGCAACGCTTGCCGAAGAGTCATACAAAATTGGTTTTGATGAAATCAATTTCGACTACATTCGATTCCCATCAGATGGAAACATGAAGGATACTGATTACACTCTGAGCCGAGGTAAAACACGACCGGAAGCACTCGAAGAATTCTTTGTCTATTTGAGCGATAGATTGAAGCCGCAAGGAATTCCAATATCTGCAGACCTTTTTGGAATGGTAACGACAAACTATGATGATTTGGGAATTGGTCAGGTTCTCGAGCGAGCATTGCCACACTTCGACTTCGTTGCACCAATGGTGTATCCGTCTCATTACCCGAAAAACTTTAATGGTTGGCCGGATCCAAACAAGGTTCCGTATGAACTCATTAAGTTCGTTATGACGAGTGCTGTTGATCGCGCTAATGCTATGGATGCAAACCAACCAACCACAACACCAGTTCGTACCACAGACACATATAAAAAACTTCGACCATGGCTTCAGGATTTCGACTACGGTGGCACCTATGACACCACAGAAGTGAAAGCTCAAATTCAGGCAACATATGACTCGGGCCTTAACTCGTGGATGCTCTGGGCGCCAAGTAATATCTATACAGCGGGTGCGCTTCAAAGTGAGGCTAAATAGGGCTTTTTTGGGGCTTTACGCTATTTTTTGACTATATTTTGTCGTATACTGATGGAGTAATTGCTCTATGAATGAGGACCTCGTAACA
>DATGWK010000004.1:0-5222 GCA_035299525.1 Candidatus Nanoarchaeia archaeon | reverse complement strand
GTACCTTCAACTACGATACCAGCAGCAGAAACAGTGTGGGTTTCTGAAGAAACATCACCGTCTACTGTTGAATCATCACCGCTTTCTACACCCTCAGCTGTAATGTCTGCAGCCTGGATTGTGAAATCAAGTGTTGAATCTGGAGCGTCTTCCTTAAGAGTAACGACAAGCTCAAATGTGAGGGTGTCATCACCAGCTACTTCAACGTCGATGTCTTCGAATACAAGCTGGCCAAGTGTTGCACCAGCGTTTACCTCAACATCTGCATCGTACTCATCTCCATCAACAACAAGTGTTGCTGAATCTACGATGTCTGTGAAGGCATCGCCTGAGCTTGTAGCTACGTCGATTGTCAAATCAGTGATCAAAGCGTCTGCATCGTCATTGTTTTCAATGTCGAATACAAATACTGTGTATTCATCTGATTCGTTGTCTTCGTCTGAGATAAGTGTCATTGCGTCTGGATCGTCAGAGTTTGTCTGAACTTCGAGATCACCTGACTCTTCTCCGTCAAAACCGAATCCTGTTACAGTTTCGCTATCGTCACCAGTGTATTGCTGGATTCCTTCACCGTCAGTACCTCGGATACCATCATCTGCGATGATGATTTCAAAGCTCTGAGCTTGGTCTGCAGTGTCGATTGAGCCTGCGATGTCAGCAGCAATTGTGATTTCTGCTGTGTCGCCTTCTCGAACAACGTAGTTAAGACCTGTGAAAGTCAAGCGGTACCAATCAGATGCGCTTGCGTTGTGAACTGAATCCGCGTTGTCGTCATCCCAGTCACCTCGAGCGTCTGTATCCATGTCAGCGATCTTTCGACCATCTGCCCATAGAGAAACGTTATCGAAGTAATCCCAAGGTCGATCTGTAAGAGAAGCGTTTTCAGCTTGGAAATCAACTTCTACTCGTTCGATGCGGATGTCGCCATCTTCAACATCGAATTCTGCAGTAGCGATTTCAACAGCCTCTTCGCCTTCTGTACCTTCTGACTCTTCGTCAGTAAGTTCGAAGTCCTCAAGAGAAGCTTCATCACCAGAAAGTGAACCTGTTGAACCAGTAGAACCAGTTGAACCTGTTGAACCTGTTGATGTAACTGATGCTTGGTTAACCTTAGCTCGAGTGATCGGGCCGAAGTAACCTGAAGCAGGAGTGATTCCTGCTGAAGCCTGGTATGCAGCCAAAGCTGACTTAGTCAAAGGACCAAAAGTTCCCATAGCTACGCCTGCTGGCATAGTGAGGAAGCCTTTTGATACCAACCATTGCTGGAGAGCAACCACATCAGCACCTGTGCTACCAACTGTGAGGTCAGTAGTGAAAGTGTGAGAAGCTGTTACGCCAGAAGAACTGCCTTGTAATTGTGCAATTTGCGCAAGAAGAGCTTGAATCTGAGCCTGGAGGTCAGCTGATGTTTGTGCCTGTGCAGGTGTAACTGCGAAAGACATAACAAGAGCAAAACCAACAAGTCCTGCTGCAATCTTTGCAACTTTTGATTTTGTTAACATGATTTAATTTATTTCGATTCCGCCACCAATTACTTGTAAATGGGGTGAAAGGAATAGAATGAACTGAGCTGTAAACTTTCGTTCACAACTCAGAGCTAATAAGCTTCTAATAACTTTACTAACTCTGCTCGGAATTTCTTCCGAACATCTTCCTAATCCCGCGAACTCTATTCATTCGACCGAAAGAGCTCGCGAGTTAGTAGTAATACCAAACTGATTTTCAGAGTTACAGACATAAAGGAAAAAAGTAATTCAGTATTTACAGAATTATTCTCATAATTCTGTGTGTATGCTTAATCGCCAAAACCAATCGTTGTGATCTTGTTTCCAAGATCAACAACTGTCGATTTTAGCTTCTTATAGAACCGTATATTAAATTTTCAATGATCCTACCGTACCGGACAGAAACAAGGACGCCAAATGGCCCTTATTCTTACACGGTAATTTCGGTGATGGCAGACAGTCTAGCACATAGATTTCTCTAGGCAATACACTGCTACCTAGGGTTTATCTTAAACCCCAGCACCTCTTGGAGCAATGAAATTCTGTGGATAAATCTTGATTTTTTCCAGAAATGCATTGAAATAAAAATAACGAACGGTTTTTGACTAAAAAAAGAACCAGCTTTTACGGAAAATATGGCTCAAAAAGGCTGTCAAGTTAGTTTGCGAGAGAATAGACACTCCATCGGCGGTCACCGCTCTTCTTTAGTACACCCTCATCCACGAGAGCAAGAAGTTCACGCTGAATAGTCTTTTCACTACAATTAATAACCACAGATGAGACATCCTTAATATTGACTGTGCCTCGACGTTTAATAATAGAGAGGATCGACTCTCGACGACTATTTTTCTTTGCCTCAGTCACATGTTTAGAATACGGTGCTCGTTTTGGTGCAGACTGCTTTGCAACAGGAATGTCCATTTTATGGCTTACCGTATGGGTTTTCTGAGGAGATGGTCGAGAAAGTGCATCCACCTTTAGCGACCCGGGGTTAATTGGACTCTGAAAGCGCTCATACTCAGAAATCTCACTAATAAATGAATCGAATTCGGACTTCAACACAGAGAAGTTCATTTCTGAAACATAACCAGAGAAAAATGCGATCTCGAGCATTTCGACAATCTTTTTTGAAAGACTCACAACTTCTGTTGATGCCTCGGCAATGGAGTAACCAATCGGAGACTTTCCTGAAAAGGACAAAAGCCTGATTGAGCAACGTCTTATATAAACTCTGAGTGGATCAGTTTGAGGAATTAAATTTGTAACGAGATACACAGCGGTCGTTAACTTTTTGGCTCTTTCTGAGAAATATTGGTCTTTATTGTCCTTTTCTTTAGGCTCAAAAACCTGGTTATTTTTAACCTCTACGACATCTGTTGGACTTGTTTTATTAGAGTGGTTTTCTTCCATTGTCCCTTATTTCTCCTCACTTGTCTTTTACTGTCCTTTATTGTCTTTTACGGCTTTAGAATAGCCTGTTATGTCCCTGAAATCAAGTCCTTTACCCCCCCTCCATCAACCAACCACGGATGGATCGTTGTTGACCCTCCAACCACTCCCCGTGAAGATGTATTTCTTATCCCCCGCTAGTCCCCAGATATCCACTCAAAATCCACATGATATTATTGTTGAATCATGGGCAAAAAGGATCGTAATACTAAAAAGGACAAGCTGACCACGATACCTGGTTCTAATGTCTTTATGAGCCTTAGCGAGAGCACGAGACGAGCTATCGGGGCGGTCATATTTATTGTAGTTGCAATATTCCTTATTATGGCAGCCTTTTCCAAAGCCGGACCTGTCGGTACGTGGACCTTCGATGGACTCGATATTGTACTAGGTGTCGGATATTACCTCCTCCCTATCATACTGATAGGCCTCGGTGTTCTCTTCTTTCTTCCAAGAGATGAGGAAAAGAATGTCGCAATGACTCAGATTATCGGAGCAGTCATTCTTTTCATTGCCGGTCTTGGACTCATTAATATTGCATTTGTTGGAAAGGGTGGTTTTCTTGGTAACATTATTTCAAAACCCCTCATCAACCTTTTCGACACCCCTGTTACAACTGTCATCCTTATTGGTATCGCCTTTGTTTCAATTCTAGCAATGCTTGATACCGCACTTAATCTGAAACTCTTCACATCTGGAATCAAAAAACTGATGGGCAAAGAAGACGCGAATGAAACTGAGAAACCAGTAAAAATCACCGGTGTAACAGAGGCAGAGGGGTCTGTGAAACCAGTCATTGCAAAAAAAATGATGGATGATGAGCTTAGGGTCACCACCCCAATCGAAGAACCGATGTCACGAGGCAAAGCGGCTGGTGGAGCACTTTTCAAACTTGTTTCCCAAAAACCATACACACCCCCCCCATTAGATCTTTTGGAAATGGATAAGGGTAAGCCTGGTGTTGGAGACGTTAAAGCAAATTCAAACATCATCAAACGAACACTCCAAAACTTCGGTATTGATGTTGAAATGGACGAGATCTCTATTGGCCCATCTGTTACTCGATACGCACTTAAGCCAGCTGAGGGTGTAAAACTCGCTCGAATCGTGGGTCTTCAGAATGATCTTTCATTGGCACTGGCAGCACATCCACTCCGAATTGAGGCACCGATTCCGGGCAAGTCGCTTGTTGGTATCGAAATTCCAAACACCGTCAAAACAACCGTGGGACTCGGAAGCCTTGTGGGTAGTGCAGAATTTACCCAGTCAGACAAACCCCTTCTGGTTTCTCTTGGAAAAGGAATCTCTGGTCGTTCTCATTATTCAAACATTGCGAAGATGCCCCATCTTTTGGTCGCTGGAGCAACCGGCTCAGGAAAGTCTGTCACAATTCATGCAATCATTACATCACTCTTATATCGAAACTCTCCCGAACACCTGAAGTTCATCATGATCGATCCTAAGCGTGTTGAACTCACTCTCTACAATAAAATTCCCCATCTTTTAACACCGGTTATTACTGACCCAAAGAAAGCAATTCTTTCGCTTAAGTGGGCAGCAAAGGAAATGGACCGACGATACGACATTCTTCAGAACGAGCACGTTCGGGATATTGATTCCTACCACAAGAATGTGTTGGCTCCGAAACTCGAAAAGTTCCAGAAGAACAAGAATGCCGATGAAAACCCTCCGGAAACAATGCCGTATATCGTTATCATTATCGATGAGCTCGCCGACATCATGCAGACATTCCCCCGTGAACTCGAAGCCTCTATCGTGCGTCTTGCCCAGATGAGCCGCGCGGTCGGTATTCACCTGATCCTTTCTACACAACGACCATCTGTAAATGTTATTACTGGTCTTATCAAAGCAAACATCCCAACACGCCTCGCGCTCCAGGTTACTTCTCAGATTGACTCTCGAACCATTCTTGATGCAGCAGGTGCAGAGAAACTTCTTGGCGCCGGAGATATGTTGTTCCAATCAAGCGACATGTCACAACCACAGCGTATTCAGTCTGCGTTTATCACAGAACGAGAAGTTAAAAGCATTGTTGAATATCTCAAAAAAGAATATGAGAACGAGCTTATGCCATCTCTGGATATTACTGGCCAGGCAGAAAAAGCTGCCGATGGTGACGCAATGTTCGACAGCATGAGTGATGACGCCGATGAAGATGAGCTGTATGAAGAAGCAAAACAGATTGTCATGGAAGCAGGTAAAGCATCCACATCATTTCTACAGCGAAAGCTTCGTATCGGCTACGCT
>DATGWK010000003.1:0-3913 GCA_035299525.1 Candidatus Nanoarchaeia archaeon | reverse complement strand
GCTCTTGCCTGGAGCGATTTCCGATGGATTACCGGGGTTCGCTTGCGACAATAGTTGCTGAGGCCATGCCTAGACCCTACTTTTCGCAGGTCTCTTTTAATCTGCCGCAGGGGCGTAGCAAGGATTTTTCCCCCTGCTCTTATAGCTTGCCTGCCAGCAGTACACATGTGTTTACACCCATACCTGACAAAGAACCACCTTTTCTGCAGAAGACTTTACTACTTCATAGTAACAATGTCAACATCGCTAAAAAATATACAATATGTATTTAAAAATGTCAAAAATTCCTACTTTTTACTTAAAATCGTCTTCTTATAGACGTGGAGATGCTCGAGAGCAATACCCGTGCCGTTTACCACACAATATAATGCATCTTTTGCGAGGACTGCTTTGACGCCCGTGCGACGGAATACAAGCTCTGGAAGGTTACGAAGCTGCGATGATCCACCCGTCATGATGATTCCCCTATCAATAATGTCTGAAGCGAGCTCAGGTGGAGTTTCCTGGAATACATCCTTGAGTGCCTTAATCATTTCTCGAAGTTCTTTGGTAATCGCTTTAGTGATTTCATTTGTCTTCACTTCAATAGATCGTGGAAGACCGGTTACGAAGTCTCGCCCCTTCACTGTCATAGAAAGTTCTTCTTCAAGAGGAATTGCTGAACCGATTTTGATTTTCACATCTTCGGCAGTTTTGTCTCCGATTGCAAGGTTAAACGTTTTCTTGATGTAGTCAGCAATTGCGTAGTCGATTTTGTTACCAGCAACCTTTACAGATTTTGCGGCAACGATACCGCCAAGAGAAATAACAGCGATGTCGGTTGTTCCTCCCCCGATATCAACGATCATGTGCCCAGCTGCTTCATGAATAGGAATACCCGCACCAATCGCAGCAAGAATTGGTTCCTTCACCACATATGCATTTCGGGCACCCGCTTTGATTGCTGCCTCAATAACCGCTCGACGCTCAGTAGATGTAATACCCGCTGGTACAGAAATAATGACATCAGGTTTTACAATATTATATTTTCCGAGAGCTTTTGAAATATAGTAACGAAGCATTGCCTCAGTGATACGATAATCAGCGATAACACCGTCACGCATTGGTCGATACGCAACAATATTATCTGGAGTCTTACCGACCATTTCTTTTGCTTCAAGACCAATAGCCATCACTTCATTTCCATCTTCAGAGACTGCAACAACTGATGGCTCATTAAGAACAATTCCCTTTCCGGGTACATACACAAGAGTACTTGTTGTTCCCAAATCGATACCAAGTTTTTTGGAGAAAAATGACATACGCAGGAATCATACGTGCTTTCCTATGAAGATTCAATGTTTTGGAGGAAATCGCACTGTGGTAGTATTGATCAAAATATGGGAGTAGAAGCAATTAACATACAAATTGAGGGTGGACATACGTTAAATGGCACAGTTGTTACCAAAACATCAAAAAACGGAGCGATGGGTCTTTTGGCAGCTTCTCTGTTAAACAAAGGAAAAACGCTACTCAAGAATGTGCCAAAAATCGAAGAAGTTTTTCGAATGATCGAAGTGTTTCAAAGTATTGGAGTTGAAGTAAACTGGCATGGAAATGATTTGGAAATCATTCCGCCAAAAGAATTCGCAATGGACAAACTCAATACCGTTGCAGCCGAACGAACTCGTTCGGTGATCATGCTCATTGGTCCGCTCATTCATTACCTCAAGAAATTCTCTTTGCCACAAGCTGGTGGATGCAAACTTGGCTCACGAACTGTGAAGCCGCATTTGTACGCACTCGAAAAAATGGGTGTTGATATCAAAGCGACAGAAAATTCTTATGAAGTAACCGTTGGAAAACTCACAGCAAATGAAATCGTACTTTACGAAGCTGGTGACACGGTAACTGAAAACGCAATTATTGCAGCCGCCGGAATCCCCGGAACAACGGTCATTAAGTATGCATCCGCAAACTACATGGGTCAGGAAGTCTGCTTCTACCTCGAACGACTCGGTGTAAAAATTGAAGGTATCGGCACCACAACTCTTACTGTTCATGGTCGAGAAGAAATTAATACTGACGTTACCTATGAAGTTTCTGAAGATCCGATCGAATCAATGTTCTTTATCGCTGCTGCGATTCTCACTGGTTCAAGTATCACTATTGAACGCTGCCCCATCGACTTCCTCGAAGTTGAACTCTTCAAACTTGAGAAAATGGGGTTCAAATATGACGTGCTCAAAAAATACGTTGCACTCAACGGTCGCACTAATTTAGTTGATATTCAAACTCATCCTTCAAAACTCATTGCTCTTGAAGAAAAAATTGAATCAAAGCCATACCCGGGTCTCAATATTGATAACCTTCCGTTCTTCGCAGTCATTGCAACCCAAGCAACAGGAACAACATTCATCCATGACTGGGTTTATGAAAAGCGAGCAATTCATTTCAAAGAACTCGATAAGTTGGGTGCAGACACCATTCTTGCCGACCCTCATCGCTTCTATATTACTGGCCCAACAAAGCTCAAGGCTGCAGAAGTCATTGCACCTCCAGCCCTTCGACCAGCAGCAATTATTCTTATTGGAATGCTCGGCGCATCAGGTACTTCAGTCCTCAGAAACATCTACAGCATCAATCGTGGCTACGAGGATATCATCAAACGATTGAACGATTTGGGTGCGAAAATTAAGATTCTCTAGCTTCTCCTTTATAAAACATTTACTATATCGGCATGAAGATTGTCGAAGTCATTCCTTTTTCCCGCGGTATCAATAAAGAGACTTTGACGTACTTTACATCGCTCGACGTTACAATCGGCGCTATCGTAAAAGTGTCACTCCGAAACCGAGAGATCAACGCCCTTGTTGTTGCAGTACATTCTGCTGAAGACAACAAACTCGATGTGAAAGGCTCAACCTTTGCATTCAAAAAAGTCGTTTCTATTGTTTCTCAAGATCTGCTTCCGAAGCCATTTCTTATCGCCGCAGAGAAAGTTGCTCAGTATCATGTTTCAACACTTGGAAGCCTCTTTCATTTTCTTGTACCAAAAATAATTCTTGAGCATGGAGATGAGATTCGAAGTGTTCCGCCTCCAGAGAAAAAAACTGAACGACTCCATTGTTTAATTCTCCAGGCAGATGACGAGGAGCGATTTTCAAATTATCGAAGCCTCGTTCGCCAGGAATTTGCCCGAGGTCGATCAGTATTTCTCTGTGTTCCAACACTAAGCGACGTAAAGAAAGCTGAGAAACTTATGGAAAAAGGTATTGGTGAGTATTCCTTTTTCTTCCATGGAGCAATGAAAAAAAGTGAATTTGTTAAGAATTGGAATGAACTGATTGATGAAAAACATCCAATACTTATCGTTGGAACAGGACAGTTTCTCTGTGTCCCTCGCCACGACATTGGAACCATCATTGTTGAACGCGAAGGTTCAAAATCATACAAAGGTCAAACTCGTCCATTCGCGGACATGCGACGTTTTGTGGAATTTTTTTCTCGAGAGATCAATGCTCGACTTGTGCTCGGTGACATCATGCTTCGAACTGAAACAATTTGGAGATACCGAAACGATGAACTCGGTGAAGTCACTCCACCAACCCTTCGACTTCAGACAACCGCAGAGCAACATATAGTTGATACTCGAAAGACAATTAAATCTTCGACGAAATTTGAACCGATTTCCCCCGCTCTTACTGAACTTATTAAACTCAACCGCGAACGAAGCGAACGGCTTGTTATTTTCTCAAGTCGACGCGGACTTTCACCACTTACCATATGCGCAGACTGCAGCACAATTGTTTCCTGTCACAAATGCAAAGCACCCGTTACACTCCACAGTCGTGGCGAGGAACGATTCTTCCTTTGTCATCGTTGCGGCGAACAACGCGATGCTAATGAGAAATGTGAGAAATGTTCTTCATGG
>DATGWK010000002.1:0-4091 GCA_035299525.1 Candidatus Nanoarchaeia archaeon | reverse complement strand
AAACCATCATAGAACTGTCACATCAAAGATTTGCAATCACTTATTCAAGAAATGCCCACAGGCTAACATGCCATGCATGAGCAGCTCAGTCCCACAACTTCAACAAGTGACTGTGGGTGTCTCACCCACTGCACGCATGTGAGCACCTTGATACCATCACAGAGTGCAGGAAGGTGTCCTGTACCAGCACAAACTTGGTAGTACACCCAGGTTAAAACAGAGCAATACCATTCCTGATAAGTTGAATATTTCATGGAATGTATTAGATTACTAGTTGAAATACTCTAAAACTGGAATCCCCCTCAACCACAAGACTAGTTCAGTCACATCAATGCCCGAGTTCGTTTCGTAACAAAAAACTGACATGGCTGCCGTCCTGCACAGAGCAGAGACGGCAGAGCGCTCAGTCCGGACTTGCACAGTCGCAGCCTGTCACACTGCGTACGGGCGTACGGGTGGTACGGGCTATGTTCAGGCGGTGGCTGAGTTTGGCGGACAAGTCCTGTGTGAGACTCACGAAGCAACCGTCCGATAACCGAAAGTTAGGCAGCCGAAGGTGATCGTGATGATGAGGCAACGGTTCTTCACGTGGTCAGCGCGGATGACTTCTCTAATCGAGTGTTCCGGTGTTCGTCTTTTCGTGATCTTCACAAATGTGCATGCCTTTTTCGTTTCATCTGAATGTTGACCTGAATGTTACCTCGCATTTTGTCCTTGTCATTCATTTCAGGCTGTTGTTTACCCTGCATTGAATTTGGCCTTGTTCATGGATGGTTGAACGAGTCATTGCCGCCTGAACGTTTTCGTGCGAGTGAACGCGCCGCCGGTTGCAAAACCGTAACAACACGGGCGATGTGCGGTGAAGTGACTGTGAGGTGAAGTGCTCCAGACGACCGTCAACTAACTGCTACGGATAAACGGGTACGTACTTCATTTAAAGATATTTTTTGGTTGTCATGTCTGTGCCGATTCGTGCCCGTTTGTGACGGTTCGTCCCGGTTCATGGCGGATCGCAGCGAAAGAATTGTTCGTGTTCGTCTCGATCCAGCGTGGATCGTCCCGGTTTGTGGCGGATCGCAGCGGATCGTATCGATACTGGATCGTGCTGCTTCGCCTCGATTCGTCCCGGTTCGTGGCGGATCGCGGCGGATCGTACGAGTAAATGGCGTTTTTTCAATACCGTAGCATTTGGACGTATTCTTTCATGGATTCTTTCTTCTTTCAGCAGAGCAATGTCTGAACAACGATTGCTGCGCCTTCCTGAACGGGAGGATGATGGGAAGGGAAACAAGGGCCTGTTCGTTTTCCACCCAAGCATCGAACTGGTCGAAGAAGTTGAGTTTCCCAAGTTCGTGGAAGACGTCCTGAACGACAGAGAGGTTCTGAGTCTCGGAGCGATCAAGATTGTCACACCCTCAGCTTACAAGCCACGACCTGACAACTTTATCAAGAATCTGAGGGGTACTAAGCGGGACACAGATGTTCCCATAAAGTACTTTGAACTGAAGACAAACAAGAAGTACAAGGGGGTACTCGACCACTTCAAGGGACCCGAACCTTTGGAAAAGAAAGCAGAGACGAAGAAGCTGTCTTCGTTCTTCTACAAGGAACAATTCCGGTTTGATCCTGTTCAATCGCCGGAGGACAAGGTAATATTTGAAAAACGGAGGGACTAATGAACAGACAGGGAGAATAAAACCTAATCGATTCATACGTTCTGCAGGTAGCCGAATTTCACAGCAAGGCGGCGTCACGAGGCTTGGTTGCTTACTACTGTGACCTAGACGCAACGGGCTATGACCGTAATGCCAAGTGGAACTTACGGCACATGAGGACAGACCTCCAGGATGTCCTGGATGAGTACGAAGAAAAGGTGCCTGGTGTCTACCATTCCTACAGCTATGTGGGAACTGAATTCTCATATTCGCCAATGCACTATGAAGATGGTGCTTTGCTCTCAGCAAATTTCCTCCATGCTGGTGCCCCCAAGTGGTGGCAGATTGTTCCTTTATCGGAGCACAAGAAATTTGAAGAGTGAGTTGAGGAGTCATCAGTCTGTGTTCACTGTTTTGTACTTTTCATCTATTTTCTATGTTTAATTTGCAGTGCAGTGAAGAAGACATTCCAGTGCAAGAAGTCAGCCTGCCATGCTTACAGCCACAAACAACACTTCTTTACACCAGAGTGGTTCAAGAAGTTCAACATTACGACCATTTCGGTAAGTCGGTTGTTGGAATGTGCTAATTTTCATGTATATTTTGATTACTGAAAGAAAAAAAAAATGACGCCAGTTGGCACGATTGTATCGCCACGAACCGGCACGATCCAGCGTGAACCGGCACGAATCAGCACGAACCGGCACGAACTGGCACGAACTGGCACGATCCAGCATGATTGATCATTTCAGTTCCTAATTTTTTACGAATGTCTAATTGCAGGTTTTCCAGCATCCAGGCGAAATAATCGTCACTGTCCCCATGGGCTACCACCAGGTTGTTAACCTTGGCAATAATTTTGCTGAGGCATGCAACCTGATCACAGAGCAGTGGTACAAGTTCGGGTTGCGCTTCAAGAAGTGCTTCCACAAGAAGAACGCGGATGGTACTGTGGTACCAATCCAACCGGATATACCCAAGGTTCGCTTTGCCATGCGTCGTTTCAGCGATGAGGAATTGAAGGCATACCTGGACGGAAGGCTGATTGGTGTGCACCCTATCCATTTGGGGCAAGAAGCCTACCCATTTCCCAGTGTGTCAGAAGTGATGCGGGGAGCTTATGGTGACAACGACAAAACAGGAAAGACTAGTCCTGCGTGTTTGGTGAAACGCGTCAAAGTTGTCCAGGCCCATCGGGACGCAGTGGTAAGCATTGTTTTGCTCACTTCATGTATTGCTTTTGCTGTATGAAATGGCATTGCACTAGAGCAGATTAATATGAGTGTTCTAGTTTTTCAAAATTCTGAATAAACTCATTTTGTGTCTGCACAGTATGAGGTTATCACAAACTGTGAGTATAATCCTTGTCATTGTCCTTGATGTGTTTCAGAAAAACGAAAAAGCGTATCCCCCCAAAAAAGGTCCAGCTGTCAAAGAGAACTCAAATGGAAACACATCCTCAGTCTACATTTCTCAAGCCCAGGGGTTTGCAACAGTTGTGGAGGTTTCAGCTGAGCCCAATGACATGGATGAGCCCGAACCTTTCAGTGAAAGTTGCTTACCGGATGTACCCGATGTGGCAGTCGAAGAGGAGTGTTTTGAAGACGTAAGGAGAGAAGGATCTGTTGAAGTACTTGTTGACCACGAAAAAGCCAAAGGAAGTCTTGGAACAGAAGACGGAAGTTCTGATGAGGAGGCTTCTTCTAAAAGAGTTCTTGAAGAAGAAGAAGAGATTGTTGAAGCCAGAGAAGACGACAAGGAAAAAAACATGGAACATGGTGACATGGAGGACAACACAACTGCTATCAAAGTAGCAAAACAAAGAAGGAATAACAAAGAAAACCAAGAAGAAGCAGAGGATGAAGATGACGAAGAAGAAGGAGGCGAGGATGAATATGAAGATGAAGGAAGCGCCAATGAAGATGAAGAAGGAAGCGCCGATGAAGATGAAGAAGGAAGCGCCGATGAAGATGCAGACGAAGGAAGTGCCGATGCAGATGAAGAAGAAGGAAGCGATGATGGAGACTTCAGTGATAGTGATGATGGCTCGCATTATAGCCCTCCAGGAAGTCCTGGAAGTGAATCAGATGGAAGCCTGAGCCCCAAGCGTGTGACAACCACTGCAAAGAAACAAAAGCAGGAGGTAGGGAAAAGAGCAACAGTTAAAAAAAGAGATCTGTTAACTTCAGAAGAAGATGAAGAAGAAGTTGCTCCTCAAAAAGACACGAAAAACACCAAGGGAAATCAACCTCCAACAAGACGAAGAAAGAATTCATTGGACAATGAAGTGGATTCCTTGAAGACTGAGCTGAAACGCCAAAAAGGACAGTTTGCTAGTAGATTCAAGAAAATCGAAATGGAAAACAAGAGCTTGAGGAAGAAACTGTTGGAGGCACAGGAAATTGGCAAGCAGCAGTCAAAGAGAATCAAGGAGCT
>DATGWK010000001.1:0-5701 GCA_035299525.1 Candidatus Nanoarchaeia archaeon | reverse complement strand
GTTTGAGGCCGGCAAAGAAGATACCCTCTCCCACCCCAGATTCGAGGAGTAGGAACTTTTCTTCTTCGGTAAGGTTAAATGTTTGCTGCAGCCTATCGATTGATGTTGGAGATTGCTTGAGCAACAACTGGATCGAAGAGTTGGTAATAATCGGTAATCCATACGGAGACTTGAGGAAGTCGTCGACGTCCTGAGTAATGGTTGCAAGACCCAAGTAGTATTTTCGGCCTCGCTTTGCAAGAGAAAGAAGGAATGACGCCGTGTCCTCTGATTTCATCATCCACCACGCCTCATCAATAACGAGTAGTCGTCGCTTGAGCTCCTTACGAATCGCATTCCAGATGTAATGTGTAACGATGTACATCGCAATTGGTTTGAGTTCGTCTTCCATGTCTCGGAGTGAGAACACGATAAGTTTCTTGTTGATGTCGATGTTTGTTGGACGATTAATGAAGCCCGCCCAGGTACCCTTTGTGTACTTGGTTAATCGTTGTGCGAGTGACTCCCCTCCCTCCATGCCAGAGAGTACGAGTTCGAAGTCTGACATGAGGGGTGGTTCAATGTTTCGGAAATCAGAATCAGCCGTGATGTCTTTGAGGGCGTATGTCTCTGTGATCGCGGCATCAACAATTGCGTCTTCTTCTGGAGTAAGACCACCCATCATGAGACGGAAAAGACCAATGAGGTTAATGATATTTGATCGAAGAATAGACGCCCCACTTTCATCTGGGCCAGGAACTGGTAGATCGAACGGATTGATATGATGTTCTGAGTTAAGAGAAATCTTGAAATAACGGCCCCCCACAGCCTCAGCAAGGTACTCATATTCCCTTTCGGGATCGATCACGAGTACTTCTGTATCGAACATAAGCGATCGAAGAATTTCGAGTTTGGTTGCGTATGACTTTCCGGAACCAGACTTTGCGAATGTGATCGAGTTGTAGTTTTCCAAAGAAAATCGATCAAAGAGAATAAGGCTTGAGTTGTGACGATTGATACCGAAAAGGATGCCCTTGTCTGATGTTAGGTCGAATGAAATGAATGGGAACAAACTTGAAAGTGGTGATGAATTGAGTCGCGAGTGAACAGCAAGTAGATCTGTAGCAATTGGAATCACGCTTTTGAACCCTTGCTCCTGTTGGAAAAGGGCCGGCTTCACATATACCAACTTTGCTTCAAGAATTGATTTGATTTCTGACTCGGTATTATCAAGCTCTTGTTCGCTTTCAGCGTAAATGGTGATGTAGAGTCCTACTTCAAAAAGCTTTTCTTGTGCTTGTTGAAGATTGTCTCGGAGATTTTCCAAATCTTGGTATGCGGTGTCGAGCATTGGATCTCGAACCATGCCCTTGTTTTCTCTCTCGTGAATCTGGCTCTGTACCTCAGCAACTTTCTTTTGGAATTGTCGAAGTGCTGCAACGGTGTCGATTGGATGTACGAAAATAGAGACGTCGAATACTTTGTCGAGATTGATAACTGGCGCAAACCAGCTTTCATTCAAAAATCGAGGATATGAAATAACGAAAAAGGTTCGAACGAACTTGTCACCGAGGTTTAACTCCCGAGGGCCAACCTTGAGCGCGCTTGGAGCAATGATGTCTTTAAGCTCCAAAGACTCGGCCTGTGCCATTTGTTGTGGTAAAAACGGCATTACCTGTGCTGCTTCTTGCGTATCTTTTTTTCTAAATAGTCCAAATAGAGCCATATTATTTGCTTAGTTCAGTGAGCTGAATTGGTTTCTCTGCATCGCCAGGATTAAAAATCTTATAGAATAGTTCGATCACCTCTTCTGTTCCGAGCTCGACGACTCGTACGCCACATCGAACCAAACCTTGTTCAACAACTGCAATTCTTTGTTCGAGTTGTGTTCGGTGTTCTTCGAATGCCTCTTCGCTCACTCCCGTATCGGTTTTCCCCTTCTTTGGGATAAGGTCTTTAACAGCGTCCAGTTTTGAGCCCCCCTTTTTACTTTGGAGTGGTGCTGGTGAATACGGAATGACGATGAAGAAATGCTTTGTCATAATATTTGTATTCTTTGTGAAGCTTTTGATGAACTCGATGTACTCCTTAGTCTGGATTTTCATCAATTCATTTGTTTGCTTCTTTTCTTGCTGCTCCATGAGTGCGATGTATGGGCGAATATCGAGTTTTCGAGATTGGATAAAGATCTGAATTGAAAAATCGAGTGAGTTCAAGAAGTCCTGGAACTGATAAATGATCGCCTGTCGTTCATCCTCAGACTTAAGAGAGAAATTGATAGATGATGTAAGTACGAGTCCACGAAGCGTGCCGTCCTTGAGGACGACAATGCCGTCTCTCACCTCTTTGATCGGTACATATTCTTGTGTTGCTCGTGCGTTTACTGAGGCCATACTTTTTGATTATAACTTACCTATTCTCCTGATCCGAAACGGGATTTGAATTTTGCTTCACATCGAGGTTCCACATAAGGTCGTGTAGCTTGCTTTCAGAAAGTTTGGGAACAAGCGAGGGATCAATCGGCTTTTGCGTTTGAGCCTTTGGATTTTTTTCCTCATGTTTCCAGAGATAGAGCTTGCTTGTGATTGTGTATTTTACGTACGCTTCAACAATTTTGATGAATGGCTGATTGTTGATTTTGTAGAATGCGAGTAATCCACCAAAAAGTGCGATCGGTAATGCGAAGAAAATCGCAACATATCGAGGCAGAATCGCAAAGAGTACGACAATAATACCCAATGATCCAGCGAGGTAGATGAATTGTTTCAATGTAAAAGGACCAATGATTTTGTCTTCTACATCAGTAAATTGTGGTACTTGAAATCGCATTTTATTCTAGTGGTTCTCGATACGGATCCGATACGTACCCCTTTGTTATTGGTTTTGGGGTTGCTGGCGCACTCGGGGTACTTGATGACTTAAAGATTCGACTTAGTTTCTGATCAACGATACTTCCCCCACTTCGTCCTTCGGACCCCGCGGGGCTTTGGCTAAATGGCTTGCCCCGCGAAGTCTCAGCGGAGTGAGGCATGACATTTTGACTATGGAGATGTGGACCGTCCACTCTCTCCATTTCCTTGTGGTCCATAAGGATGTGGACCGGGTCTGTTTCTGGTCCTATCTTTGCAATGCCTGATTTTGAAGGGTTGGGAATGAGTGGGTTGGCCGGTTCGGGTTTTGATGTCGGAGTTTGTTCTGGTTCATCTCCTCGCTCGATAATCCCCTGCGTAATTCGAATGTCTTCCATTACAGGGTTAAAGATCTGCGCATTAGCATCAAAAGCAATCTTAAGAGCTTGGTCGTATGTAATGTCGAGTTCTTCAACAAGATTTGCTCTGAGACTACTTAACTTTTCGATACCGAAGAGTACGAACATGATTTCTTGGCGTAATCCTTCGGTTTGTTCTTCATCAAGGTTGTACTTGTGAGCAATGCTCTCTACGTCATCCATCCATGGAGTCTTCATAACAAAGTTCTGAAGATTTTCCGGTAAGATGCTGAGCTGACCTTTTAATTTTTCAACTAAATTTGTATCCATTTATTTTTTACCTTTGTCGTCTCCACCCTTATCGTCCCCACCCTCCTTATCTTCGCCTTTATCGTCCCCACCCCCGCCTTCAATACCCAAGTCTTTCTGAAGTGCCTCGAAGGCTTGCTTAGCGTCCTTCTTTCCCACCTTCTTTCCGTCACGCAATGCTTTCTTGAAGAACTTTCCACCATCGGTAATTGTCTTTATACTGCCTCCCTGACGAGCGAGTGAAATTCTGATTTCTGGATTTTTATTCTTATCCTTGTCGAATTTTCTAAGTGATTCGATGAAGCTTTCTCGCTCCTTATCCATGAAGAGTCTGAGTTCTTCTTCATTAAGACCCATCTTTTCACCCTTATCTTTTACCTCTGCCTCCTTACCAGTGCTTGTAAAGAGTTCTTTTCCTTCCTCATCAGTTAGCTGCTTGAGTTTATCTACCGCTTGTCTAGCCGCTGTGATTTTTGCATCAAACTCTTCACCCGTTTTCTTCTGCTTGTCTTTGATTAGTTTAAGAATTCTTGCCTCCTCACCATTATTTATCTTGTTTTCTAATGAGGTAATCTGTACGGCTCTTTGGTCAATTCTATCCTTGATTGCTGCATAACCCGATGCATTCGTTGTCTTGCTAAGAAGGGCCTTATCTGAATTTTGTTGAGTGTTTAGGTCAGTAAGTTCGGTGTTGAATTGTGCAATGGTTGCCTTAAGTTCTTTTTCACCCCTTCCTTCAACGGCGATATCTGCCTCATGTTTCTCCTTTTGCTTCTCTAGGTCTTTAACCCGTTGACCAGTAATAGCAATATCGGTCTTTGTTCTTTCTTCTCTCTTCTCAAATACACTATCGGCATATTCCTTATTTGCCTTTTCCGCCTCCTTTTCTTGCTTACCGAAGTCCAATTTTCCTCCATATTTACCCTTCGCAAGTGCGCCGGTGGTAATATTTCGAAGACCTCTGCCGAACTCTGTATTAGCAAATCTGCCAAGACCATCGTCCCTACTTGAAATGTTTTTATCAATCCTCGATCCAATCCGTCCAAGTGTGTTTCGACCAACGTAACCCTGGATGTTTTTTCGTGTTTTATCAAGTATTTTGATCGCACCACCAGCACCACCCTCACCAAATTCTTTTGCGATCATGAGGGATGCACTGATGAGAGCAATCAAAATTATGTAGTTTAAAAGCGAATCCCCCATTCCTGGTAGTGGTAGGCCAGCTGGATTTCCAACTATTGCCGCACCGATGCCCGGGGTCTGTGGAAGTGTGGCCGCGATCTGAAGAACGGCCCACAACATTGCCATAAGTACGGGTGCCATTAGACAGTTGTCGATCAGTTTCTTTTTCCACTTTGAAGAGTGTTCATCGTCGGGCAGCGCCATTGAAACAAACGCAAGCGGTGAAAGGAAAATCAAGAATATAAAAGCGATTAATCTTCCAAGAAACATTAGTGCTATCGCCAGCAAAATAAATGCGGTGATAGAAATGAAAATCGAGCCGACGACCCCGAGTAATAGTTGCTTAAAGGCAGCACTTAAGCCTCCATTTGTAGAAGTCATGATGTTTTGTTGTACCGTTGGATCAAAAATATTTGTTATGCCAAGTTTGCAAACAAAAGCGCCTCCGATCCCTCCCACTTGCCCTACCGTTGTTGCTGCGCATGAAGGTGAACTTACGATTTGGTTGTAGAAACCAATTGTTACGATGTTTGATGCATCGATCGCAACCTTCGTGAAGAACATGCTGAAGTTGAGAAGAAGAGCGATAATTACCACACGTGCAAGCATTCGCTTGATATCAATTCCTCCAAGACCAAGAATGGTTCCAATCGCGATGTAGAGAATAATGAAAATAAATGCCATATTCGCGATGTCGCGGAATACAACCCAGGTATTTACAACCGCTTGATTTGAGAAGAAGTCTCCAGCGTTCAAGACGGAAATCCTGATTGCTGCTTCCAAAACAAAACCCGAAGCCGTTAGGAGCCATGAGCTTAACTGCAAGAAGAATAAACCGAAGGATGTAATCACCAACGATACTTGCGCTATAACAAGATCCCATGGTGATGCCGTTGATAAAGCTGCTTGAATGAGTGGTGTTGGTACAAATTGTGCGTGACTTTGATGAGGAAGTATGAAAAAGGTGCCTGTAAAAATTGTAACCAGTAAAAGAAGTATTAAACTGGCGGATCGCAGCTTGAT